>JAMOQA010000178.1 GCA_027064265.1 Acidobacteriota bacterium | reverse complement strand
GGATGCGTCCCCGCTCGACGCCGGAGGGGACCACGTCGAGTTCCCCCCTCGACCCCGCCGGGACGCCCGGTTCCTTGCGGCTGACGGCGGGCGAGGGCCACCTTATGAAAAGGAGAGCACGCGGGGGGAGCGCGCCCGGCGGGCGCATGCGGGAGGACGATGGGCACCAAGGGCGGACCCGGCTCGATCGTGCCGTTCGACGCGAAGCACCTGGTCGCCCGGCTGACCCGGGCGGCGGAGAAGCTCGGCATCGGTCCCGTCGATCCCCGGGAGATCGAGCATCTCGTCGGGGTGGTCACCCGCTGCTCGGCCCTCCTCGGGGACGTCTACACCGACGACCGGCTCCGGGCGATCCTCGGCCAGGACCCGCGCCGGCTCGCGGCGCTGGTCGCGGCCCCCTGGTTCCGGCTGCCGGTGACGGGCGACCTCGCTTCCCTCGTCGGCCGGATCCGGCGCCTGCCGGACGAGGTCCGGACCGTCGGGGACAAGGCGCTCTTCGACCTGGCGATCACCGGCCTGCACCGGGTCCACGGGGTCGACCTCGAGGAGCTCGGCCCCCGGGCCTACCTGCTGGCCGCCGAGGTCCTCGAGCTCCTCGCCGACGACGCGCGCCTCCGGGAGCACTTCCTCGCCAACCGCTTCGGCGGGCGGATCAAGCTCGAGGAGGAGGTGGAGTTCCTGCGGCGCTGCTCGGAGCGGTTCGACCTGTACTCCCGGCTGCTGCGGGAGGCCGGCGGGGACCCGGAGGCGGCGATCCCCTCCCTCCTCGTGCCGCCGGACATCCGCGGGGTCCTGGCGGCCGGGGAAGAAGACGCCCGCGAGGAGGTTCCCGAGGAGACCGAGGAGACCGGGCCCGTGCCCGGCCGGCCGATCTTCTCGGAGGACCTGGAGCGGACCGAGCTCCTCGCCGCCTACGAGCGGCTGCTGCTCTTCGCCAGCCTGGACCTCGAGGAGCTGCGGAGCCGGCTCGCCGAGATCGTGATCGACCAGGAGGAGGCGATCGCGACCCTGGTCGACGACTTCGCCCTCTACGCCGTCGGGACCCAGCCGCTCTCCCGGCCGGCGAGCTACTTCCTGGTCGGGCCCACCGGGGTGGGGAAGAATTACCTCGTGGAGACCCTGGTCCACCTGCTCGAGGAGCAGTGGGGGATCGAGGTCCCCTTCATGACGATCGAGGGACCGAACTACACCTATCCCTCCGACATCAACGAGCTGCGCGGCGCGACCCGGGGGTTCATCCGGTCGGACGAGCCGGGGCTCCTCACCCAGTTCCACGAGAAGGCGGCCGGCGCGCCGGTCTCCGTGCTGCTGGTCGACGAGGTCGAGAAGGCCCACCCCCAGCTGCGGCGGTTCTTCCTCTCGATCCTCGACCGGGGCGTCACCACCGACGCCCACGGCAACGAGCTGCACTTCGCCGGGACCCTGGTCTTCTTCACCTCGAACATCGGCTACAAGGACCGGGACGCGACGACCCGTCCCATCGGGTTCGGCGGCGAGGAGCTGGCCGAGGCGGCCTGGCGGGCCGAGCTCTCCCGGTCCCTCCGCAAGACCCTCTCCCCGGAGTTCATCAACCGGGTGAAGATCGTCCGCTTCCGGCACCTCCCGCGGGCCTCCGCCGAGCGGATCCTCGACCTGGAGTTCCAGAAGATCGCCCGCCGCTACCGGGAGCTGCACCGGATCGAGATCGAGCTGACCCCGGCCGCGCGGGAGCTGTTCCTCGAGCGGGGCTACTCGCGCGAGTACGGCGCGCGTCACCTCGCCTCGATGCTCCAGCGGACGTGCAACGTCGAGATCGGCAAGATGATCCGCCGGGACGAGGAGCGGGCCGCCGCCGCGCCGGACCGGGGCGAGCTGCTCGAGATGCTGCGGGAGCTCAAGGAGAACGAGCGTCCCCTCGACCTCGCCGAGATCGACCGGCGGATCCGGCGGGCGGCCCGGGCCCGGGTGCCGTACCGGAAGATCGTCGTCGACGCCCGGGACGGGGAGTTCGTCTACCGGGCCGGCGGGGAGGAGGCGGAGCGGTGAGGCCGCTGGTCGACGCCCTCGCCCTGCTCCTCGAGCGGACCTACGACACCGGCGTCTCCCTGGTGCCGGTGGGCCGGTTCATCGTCGGGGACGAGGGGTACCGGCGGCTCGTCGCCGGGCGGCGGGTCCGCCAGAAGGTCGCCCACTCCGGGGCCGGGGCCCGGCTGCTGCTGCGTCCCCTCGAGGAGGGCGGGTCCTGGGCGGTCGCCCTCTACCTGCCGGACGACCTGGTGGAGCACCTGGAGCGGGAGGACCCGCGCCGCACCCTCCACGCGGGGAACGTGGACGCCTTCGCCACCCTGGTCGAGGAGATCGACCACCTGGTCACCTTCGCCGACCGGGCGGCCCACGGGGGCCCGGAGCTCACCCTCCTGGAGCTGGAATGGCACGCGGGGGTCAGCAAGTACCTGGTCCTCGCCCACTTCCTCGGGCGGCTGGCCGGGGGGCGCCCCCTCGGCGCCGAGGAACGGGCGTTCCTGCTGTGGCACCTGTTCCACAAGGGGGAGTGGGCTGAGCCGGACCCGGACGTCCGGGCCCGTTACGAGGACGCCACCCGCCTCGCCCTGCGGTTCGTCGAGGACCTGGGGACCCGTCCCCCCACGGAGCGGATCCGGCGCCTGCGCCGGTTCCACCACGCCTCCCACCACGAGAAGCTGCGGCGGTTCGCCTCCTGAGGGGAGCGCCGGGGGGACTCAGCCCTCCGCCCGGGCCACGTACTGGCCGACCCGCACCTGGGCCGGGCGGAGCACCCGGTCGTGGAACCGGTAGCCGGGTCGGAGCTCCTCGACCACCTTGCCGCCCTGGCTCTCGTCCTCCACCGGGACCATTCCCACCGCCTCCGCGACCGCCGGGTCGAACGGTTCGCCGAGGACCCGGATCCGCTCGAGCCCCTCGGACTCCATCGCGTCGAGGATCTGCCGGTGGACGAGGCGCACCCCGTCGGCCAGGGGATCGTCCTCCGGGGCGTGGGCGAGCGCCCGCTCCAGGTTGTCGAGGGCGTCGAGGATCTTGCGGAAGACGTTCCCGACCCCCTCGCGGATCCGGGTCTCCCGGTCCCGCTCGAGGCGGGAGACCACGGCGTCGTGCTCGTCCTTGTACTTCTGGAACGCCTCCGCGAACTCCCGGAGGCGGGCGTCGATCTCCTCGGCCCGGCGCTCGAACTCCTCGGCGCGCCGCTCGGCGTCCTCGGCCCGGTCGACCCATTCCCGCAGC
>JAMOQA010000177.1 GCA_027064265.1 Acidobacteriota bacterium | reverse complement strand
GAGGACGGCCGCCGCCTCGGCGACGTGCTCCGCGGCGTCACCGTCCATGACCACGCCCCGCCGGTGCTCGAGCCCCCAGGTGCCCCGCCCCGGCTCGAGGACGATGGCGTGCCCCCCGTGCAGCAGCATCGCCGTCTCGAACGAGGTCCGGGTGCGCAGCGAGGGTGCGAAGAAGACCGCGGCCATGATCTTCCCGCGGAGGCTCTCGTCGGGTGCCCGGCGGGCGCGCAGTTCCTCCGCCCGGTCGAGGAGCGCGAGGATCTCCGCGTCGCTCCAGTCGTCGGTGGCGAGCAGGTGGCGCGGGCCGGCGGTGGTGGTCATCGATGGATCCTCCTCGGGCGGACGGCGGGTCAGCAGGGAGCGAGGCCGGAATGCTCGAGTCCCAGGGTCTCGGGAAGGCCGAGGGCGAGGTTCATCGCCTGGATCGCCTGGCCGGCCGCCCCCTTGACCAGGTTGTCGATCGCCACGTCGACGACCACCTCCCGGCCGCCCGCGAGGGGAGTGGCGTGGACGTGGGCGTGGTTGGTCCCGACGACGGCGGGCAGCTCCGGGGGGGCCGGGACCACGTGCACGAAGGGGCGGCCCTCCCAGCGCTCCGCCAGCAGGTCGAGGGGCCGGGGGACGGGCCGTGCGAGGCGGGCGTGGACCGTCACGTGGATGCCGCGGACCAGCGGCGCGGCGTGGACCAGCAGCCGCACCTCCCCGGGCCCGCCGCGCCCGGCAAGCTGTTCGCCGACCTCGAGCCGGTGACGGTGGCCCTCCCGGGCGTAGCCGGTGAACCCGTGGGCGCGGAAGGGGTGGTGGGTCGTGCGGCGGGGCCGGGCGCCCGCCCCGGTGGAACCGGTGACGGCGAACGCCACCGGCGGTTCGGCGAGCAGGCCGGCCTCGGCGAACGGGACCAGAGCGAGGAGCACCGCCGTGGCGAAGCAACCCGGGGCGGCGAGGCGACGGCGCCCCGCAAGGTCCGCGCCGAGGACGTCCGCGAGGGCGTAGGTGAACTCCCCGAGGAGCCCCGGCGCCCGGTGCTCCCCGTAGGCGAGGGCGAACGTCGCCGGGTTGGCGATCCGGAAGTCCGCCGCCAGGTCGACGACCAGTCCCGGGTCCCCTTCCAGCAGGCGCGGGACGACCCGCTGCGACTCCCCGTGGGGGAGCGCGAGGAACACGACATCGGCCGCGGCGGCGGCGCCCGGGTCCGGCTGCTCGAAGCGTCCCCCGGGCGCGTTCCGGAACGGCAGGTGCACGTCGCTCCACGGGCGTCCCGCGTGGCTCGCCGAGAAGGCGCGGAGCGAGCCGACCGCGGGGTGCGCGGCGAGCAGGCGCAGCAGCTCTCCACCGGCGAACCCGGCCGCGCCGAGGACGGAGACGCGCAGGTCAGGCATCGAGCGCCTCCCGGACGGCGGCGACCAGTTCCCGGGGCTGCCGGCGCGCGTTCCACGCGGGAACGCCCACCCGGCCGACGATCGCCTCCCGGCCGACCGCGTTGTCGGTCGACGGACCGGTGACGACGGTCGGGCGCAGTCCCCACGTCTCCTCGAGGAGCCGGCAGGCGCCCCACGCGGCCACCGGGTCCGGTGCGCACACGACGAGGGCCCGGGCGAGGCGCCGGATCCCCGGGTCCCCCAGGAGCGTGCCGACGCCGTAGGCGCCGAGGAGCCCGTCCCCCAGCTCCGCCACGATCACGTCGGGCCGGGCCTCCCGGGCCAGGTGGTCGAGCACGGCCCGGGCCGCGGGGAGGGCCACGCGGTCGTCGGTGGAGACGACGCCCGCGTCGTCGAAGCCGAGGGCCAGGACGGCCCCCGCGTCGGTCATCGCGAGGGTGTCCCGCCGGAGCGACACCCCGGTCAGCTTGGCGGCCGCGACCCGGAACCCGGCCGCGGTGAGCCCGTGGACGATCTCGCTCGCGGCAACGGTCTTGCCCGCGTCCATGCTGGTCCCGGCGACCAGCACGAGGGGCACCTGGCACCGGAACTCGCCGGGAACCGGCAGCGCGCCGTCGGTCACCCGGGCGGGCCTCCCGACCCGGTCGCCCAGGGGAGGGAACGAGAGGACCGCTCCGAGCACCTCCGCCTCGAAGGGCGGCCCGAGGTCGGGGCTCTCCGCGGTGCAACGTCCGATCACGCCACCGAGGTTGAGCACGTGGACCCGGTCCCCCACCGCGAGCCGGTCCGGCACTTCGCCCGCGTATCCGCGCAGCGCGGCCCGGTTCCCCAGGACCCCCGCGATCACGTGTCCCGCCCGCAGGGGCACCATCCTCCCCGCCGGGTCCTCGACCACGTTGTAGACCGACTTGTCGTTGAGGATCCGGACCGCCAGGACGTAACCCTCGCGGCAGACGATCCCGTCGCCGACGATCACCTCCCGGCCGATCCCGGCGTGGCGGACGGCCGAGGGAACCCGGTCGAGCCGGACCCGGCGCGTGGCGTTCATCCCCTTCCCCGCCGGGCCGCGAGCAGGGCCGGCACGGCCGCCAGCTTGGCGAACGCCTCGGCCTCCTCCCCGGTCCACAGGGCGTGGGTCTCGCCGTAGACCGCGACGGAAGGGTCGAGCAGGGAGCGCGGGCTGCGCGCCCCGACCACCTGGAACCGTTCCTCCGCGACCCGGACCCTCGTCTCGCCCTCCACGTCCCGCTGGGAACTGCGGACGAGGGCGGCGATGTCCTCCATCACCGGGTCGAACGCCTGGCCCTCGTGGAGACGCTGCCCCCAGAAGCGAGCGAGGTGGTCCTTCCAGAACGCCTGCCACGGCGAGAGGACGAGCTTCTCCAGCTCTCGGTGGGCGTGGACGAGGACGAGGGCGGCGGGAGCGGCGAACCCGATTCGCCCCCGGATCCCGAGCACGGTCTCCCCGACGTGGATGCCCCGCCCGACCCGGTACGGGCCGAGCCACTGGTCCAGCTCCTCTACCAGGTCCGGGCCCTCGAGGGGAGCGCCATCGAGGGCGACCGGCAGCCCCTCTTTCCACGACAGGACCAGCTCCGCGGGTCCCGGTGCGGGACCGGTTGCCCCGTCGCCCCACGCGTCGGCGGGAGGCGGACACCAGGGGTCGTGGGTCCAGTCCCCCCCGACGGTCGTCCCCCACAGTCCACGGTTGACCGAGTAGCGGTCCGAGCCAGCCGGCGGTTCGAACCCGGCCCGCCGGAGGTCCGCGAGGGCCCGTTCGCGGGTGAGGCCCGCCTCCCGGACCGGGGCGAGGATCGGCAGGTCCAGGAGGACCCGGAACGCCACGTCGAACCGCACC
>JAMOQA010000176.1 GCA_027064265.1 Acidobacteriota bacterium | reverse complement strand
GTCGTCTCGAGCCCGCGGTGGAGCAGGCCGATCGCGGAGACCCCCTGCACCTCGTGGCACAGCCGCACGCAGCGGCCGCAGAGGACGCACTTCTCCGGGTCGCGGATGATCACCGGGGACGACTCGTCCCGCGGCCGGCGGACCAGCTCGAAGGGGAGACGTTCCTCCTCGACCCCGTACTCCCAGCAGAGGTCCTGGAGGCGGCAGTCGCCGTTCCGCTCGCACACCGGGCATTCCATCCGGTGGTTGAGCAGGATCAGCTGGAGCTGGCGGCGCCGGTTCTCCCGGACCGCGGGGGTGTCGGTCTCGATCTCCATGCCCCGCTGCACCGGGGTCGAGCAGGCCGGGATCAGCCCGCCGCGGCCATCCTTCCGCTCGACGAGGCAGAGCCGGCAGCCTCCGTAGGGAGTGAGCCGGTCGTCGTGGCAGAGCGTGGGAACCTCGATCCCCAGGTCCCGCAGCACGTGGAGCAGCAACCGTCCGGATTCCGCCTCGACCTTCTTCCCGTCGACCGTGATCGCGACCGTCTCCCGGGCCATCGTCTCCCCTCCCCTCGTCACGGCCGCACCGGGCCGAGCCGCCGCAGGGCCCACTTCGTGCGCAGGCGGTTCCAGTAGCGGAGGAGGCTGCCGGGCGGCTTCTCCCGGGCCTTCTTCGTCCAGTCGTCGGCGAACAGGAAGTCGAGGGCGTGGACCGCGTCCTTGCCGTCGCTGGCGAGGGCCATCCGGCATCCCGCGCAGTAGGTGACCATCGGAAGTGCGGTCTCGCTGGCCCGGCGGTGAATGATCGTCTTTGCCAGGTCGGTGTCGACGGGCCAGATCATGCCGCCGAACCCGCAGCACCGCGCCTTCTCGCGGTCGTATTCGAGCTCCTCGATCTCGGCCCCCGCGTCCCGCAGGAGCGCGCGGATCCCCTCGTGGATGCCGGCGGCGTGGCGCGCCTTGCACGAGTCGTGGATCGCCACCCGGACCCCGGAGCGGGCCGCCGGCGGCTTCCACCTGCCGCCGAGGGCCTCCCAGATCGTCGTCGTCCGCAGCTCCGGGACCCGCTCCCGCAGGGTGTGGGCGCAGTCCGGGCAGGCGCAGACCAGCTCCTCCGCGCCGACGGAGGCGGCCATCTCGAGGATCTTCCGCTTCGTGTCGAGGAACTCCTTCTCCATGCCGATCAGCTCGACCGGCGCCCCGCAGCAGACCATCAGGACGCCGGTGCCCGGCAGGTGACGCCGCAGCTCCTCGTAGACCCGGAGCGTGTTCCGCGGGGAGACGGCCGGGAGCGCGCAGCCGGTGAAGAAGAGTCGCTTCGCCCGCGTCGAGCCGGGCTCGGGCATCACCATCGTGAAGAGGTCCGCGACGCCCGCCTTCCAGTAGCCCACGATCGGCTTGTGTTCCTTGAGGGGCCCGAGCCCCTGCTCCACCGCCCGGCGCCGCGCCTCGAGCAGCAGCCGCCCGGTGTCCAGGCCCTCCGGGCAGACCGTGGCGCAGAGAGAACAGATGTTGCAGGAGTAGGCCATCTTCAGGACGTCCGGGTCGGTCAGCCCGGTCTCGAGCACCTGGCGGGCCAGCTCCTTCGGCGAGGAGCAGTGCTTCTTCAGGAACTCGCAGTCGGCGACGCACAGCCCGCAGGTGCAGTCGAGGCAGCGCTCGGCCTCCGCCCGTGCTTCCTCCTCGGTCATCCCGGGGCCGGCGGGCTCCATCATCGTCGGCGGCCGCACCCGGCGGCGGCGCTCGTCCTCGTCGACCTCGAGTTTCCACAGCAGGCGGGCCGGCAGCGGTGGCTCGCGCCCCTCCCGCAGGTCCAGGCCCGAGAGCCAGCGATGGGCCGACTCGGCGGCCCGCCGTCCGAGGGCCAGGGACTCGATCACGGTCGCGGGACCGGTGACGGTCTCGCCGCCGGCGAACACGCCGGCGATGCCGGTCTCGCAGGTGACGGGGTCGGCCCAGGGGGTGCCCCGGGCGGTCTCCCGGAACCGCCCCCGTTCCCGGGAGAGGAACCGCTGCCCTCCCGCGAAGCCGAGGAGCAGCAGGACGGCGTCGTACTCGTCCCGCAGCCGGGCGAGGGTGACATCCTCCCCGAGGGCGACCCCGGTGCGGACCTCGATCCCGAGGGCGTCGATGATCGAGAGGTCCCGTTCGACCACCCGGCGGGGCAACCGGTACTCGGGAATCCGGTGGACGAGGCAACCACCGATCCGGTCCGTCGCCTCGAGCACGGTGACCGCGTGGCCCCGCCGCCGCAAGTCGTGGGCGGCGAGCAGGCCGGCCGGGCCGGCACCGACCACGACCACCCGCTTCCCCGTGTCGGGCTCCCGGTCGAGGATGTGCCGGGGCTCCCCGGGCTCCCACTCGGCGAGGAACCGCTTGATGTCCCGGATGCGGACCGGCTCGTCCTCGTCGATCCGCATGCAGTGGAGCTCGCACGGGTGGGCGCAGACGTAGCCGAGAATGCCCGGGAAGGGGAGCTTCTCCCGCACGAGCTGGAGTGCCTCCCGGAACTTCCCCTCCTTCGTCAGCTGGACGTATCCCCGCGCGTCCACGTGCAGCGGGCAGCGGGCCACGCAGTTGGGGGGACCCTCGCCGCGGCACCGCTCGAGGATCTCCTCCGCCAGTTCGCGCAGCGTGTCCGGCGGCCGGCTGGCGCAGGGCTCTTCCCGCCAGGAGACCGCCCCCGGGGCGGAAGCCGTCACGGCCATTCCACGTCCTCCGGCGACCGCCCGTTCCCGGCCGGGACCGGCGGGCGGCAACGTCACGGCGCCGTAACGCGGCCCTTCCCCGTTACGAAACGCCGTTCCCTCGGCCGGAAGTGCGCGCACGCCGGCTGCGGCTGCTGGAACCGTCCGGTGACCCGGCAGATCCCCGAGTTGCCCCGGGTGGAACCCCATGCGGATGAGAGGATGTAGATCCCGGGCAGGGCATCCTCCAGGGCCTGGGGATCGTCGAGAAACTCCCGGCACCGCCGGCAGTCACCCGGTCCGTCCTCGCCACGGAACCTCATGGCGCACCTCCGTCCCGGGAAGCTGCAAGGTCCGTGCCCCCCGGCTCGAGCGGCAGATGGCCGGGCTTCGCCCGGCACGGGTCCAGCAAGCTGGACCCCCACGGGTCGAGCGAATGGAGGAGGACGTAGGGGCGCAGCGTGCTGCGCCCGTGTGCCGCGAAGCGGCGCCAACCCGGCGGGCGTTCCCACCGGGGACGACCGGTCGGGAGAAAGCGGCGACCGCTCGGGAAGCCGCCGCGCGGGGGGGC
>JAMOQA010000175.1 GCA_027064265.1 Acidobacteriota bacterium | reverse complement strand
CGCGACCACGCGGCTGCCGGTCCCGTGGGACGTGGGCAAGCCGGTCGTCTTCCGCTACCGGGTCCGCGGGCAGGACGCGGGCACGGAGACCCTGGTGATCGAGAAGGTCGACCCGGACGGCACCGTCCACGGGAAGACCGAGCTCGCCCTGGGCGTCCTGCACTCCACCGCCCGCTGGACCCTCGGCCCGACCGGGGCGCCCCTCGAGTACCGCGGCGAGGGAACCGCGGGGCAGCTCACCTTCGAGATGTCCTGCGCGTTCACCTGGCCCGGCGACGGGAAGCCCGGGAAGGTCCACGAGGTGGCGAAGCGGAGCGACCGGGAGGAACCCCTCGAGCGGGACGTGGAGCTGCCGGCCGGCGCCTGGATCCTGCCGAACAACAACTTCGGGCTTCTCTCCCTGCTCTTCGCCTCGGCCCCCGCGGAGGAGGGGACGAGCCGCACCGTGCCCCTCTTCTCGCCGAACCTCGCCCGGGTGCTGACCGGCGACCTGCGGGGCGGGCCCCGGGAGACGATCGAGTGGAACGGGAAGCGGGTGGAGACGCGGAAGGTCACCCTGGTCCTCGCCGGGATCGAGATCGAGGCCTGGCTGGACGATGCGGGGCGAATGCTGCGCAGCTCGCAACAGCAGGGGACGGTGGTGGCCGAGCTGGTGCCGCCGGAAGCGAGGCCGGACTGATCCCCCGGCGGGCCCGGTGTATCCTCGGGGCATGAACCCGCTCGACATCTCCTTCCTCGTCGTCCTCGGCGCGGGGACGGTCTACGGCCTCGTCAAGGGGTTCGCACGGATCGCCATCGGCACCGCCGGCCTCGCGATCTCCGTCGCCCTCGCCCTGCGCCTCGCCGACCGGGGGCCGGACTGGTTCTCCGGGGTCTTCGCCTCCCGCCAGCTCGCCATGCTGGCGGCCTTCGTGCTCGTGCTGGTTGCCGGCCTCGTGGTCACCGGCCTCGTCGCCTGGCTCGCCGGCAAGCTGGTCCGGGCGGCGGAGCTGACCTGGGCCGACCGCCTGGTCGGCGCCGCGGTCGGCTTCCTCGGCGGGACCTTCCTCCTGTCGGCGCTGCTGGTCGGGATCACGTCGCTCCTGCCCCCGGGGTCCCGGCTGGTCACCGAGTCGCGGGTGGTCCCGGTGGTCCTCCGGGTGATGGACGCGGCGGCGACGATCCTCCCGCCGCGGATGGAGAAGGCCTGGCGGGAGCGCCGCGAGGCCCTCGGCGACCTGCCGGGCGCCACCCGCGAGCGGGCCGACCGGGGCGGGAGGCCCGCCTCGTGACGCGGGCCGGCCGGCTCGCTGCGCTCCTCCTCGCGGCGGCCGCCAGCCTCGCTCCCGCCCTTCCCGCGACGCCGCCCCCCGGGGCCGCCCCGGCAACGAACGGCCTCGACGTCGCCGCCCTCGAGCGGACGGTGGCCGAGGTGCGGGAGCTCCCCTGGAAGCACCCGGTGACCACCCGGCGGGTCTCCCGGGGCGAGGCCCTCGGGAAGCTCCGGGAGATGCTCGCGGAGGAACTGCCCGCGGACCGGGCCACCCGCCTCGCGACGCTCCTCGGCAAGCTCGGGCTGCTCCCCGAGGACTACCCGCTGGCGGAGAAGCTGGGCGAGCTCCTCGAGGAACAGGTCGCCGGCTTCTACGTGGCGAGGGACGACACCCTCTACGTGCCGGAGCTGGACGCGGCGGCCCGGGAGGCCCTCGGCGGCAACCTGGACCTGGCCCGGCGGACGATCCTCGCCCACGAGCTGGACCACGCCCTCACCGACCAGCACTTCGACCTCGAGAAGCTGCTGGAGGACCCGACCCTGCGGGAGCGGGACGACCTGCTCTTCGCCCGCAAGGCCCTCGCCGAGGGGGACGCGACCCTCCTGATGATGCTCGTCATGATGCGGGACTCGGGCCTGCCGGTCTCCCGGGAGGCGTTCCCCTCCGGTGCGACCCTCCGCGGCATGTTCGACCTGCTCGGCTCGGGGCTCTACCCGAAGCTCGACGAGGCGCCCCCCTGGCTGCGGGACCAGCTCGTCGAACCCTACGTCCTCGGCCTCGAACTCGTCGTCGACACCTGGAAGGCCGGCGGGTGGAAGGCCGTGGACGCCCTCTGGAAGCGTCCCCCCGCCTCCACCGAGCAGTTCCTCCACCCGGAGCGCCGGGACGACGCGCCCACCCCGGTGACCCTGCCGCCCTGGCGGGGCCGGGAGCCGCTGGTGACCGTCGAGCTGGGCGAGCTGGGCGCCCGGGGCTGGCTCGCCGCCGTCCTGCCGCGGGAGCGGGCGGAGGCGGCCGCCGCCGGCTGGGACGGGGACCGGGCGGGTCTCTGGCGGGCGCAGGACGGCACCTGGCGGGTCCGCTGGCGCAGCACCTGGGACACCGAGGAGGACGCCCGGGAGTTCGCGGTGGCCGCCCGGGAGCGCCTCGCCGGGAAGGCGCCCGCCGCCTGCACCTGGCGGGTCGCCCGCTCGGGGAAGGACGTCGAGGTCGCGATCGAGGGCCTGCCCCCGGTCCGGCAGGGAGACGGCCCGTGACCGTCCGGCCGGGGATCGAGGTCCTCTGCGAGGACCGGGCGCACCTGGTCCGGAACGCCCGGGTGGGGCTGCTCGCCCACCCGGCCTCCGTCGACCGGGACCTCCGCCACGCGGCCGAGCGGCTCGCCGAGGCCGGCGCCGAGGTGGTGCGCCTCTTCGCCCCGGAGCACGGGGTCACCGGGGGCACCCAGGACATGGTCCCGGTGGGCGAGCGGCGCGACCCGGTGACCGGGCTCCCGGTGGTCAGCCTCTACGGGGAGACCGAGGACTCCCTCGTCCCGCGCCCGGAGCACCTCGCGGGGCTGGACGCCCTGGTGATCGACCTCCAGGACGTCGGCGCCCGCTATTACACCTTCGCCGCCACGGCGATCCGGGCCCTCGGCCCCTCGGCCGAGGCCGGCGTCCGGGTGATCGCCTGCGACCGGCCGAACCCCGTCGGCGGCGACCTGGTCGAGGGGAACACGGTGGAGCCGGCGTTCCGGTCGTTCGTCGGGGAGCTGCCGGTCCCCCAGCGCCACGGGATGACGATCGGCGAGCTGGTCCGCTTCGCCGCCCGGGTCCGGGCGATCGACGTGGACCTCGAGGTGATCCCCTGCGACGGATGGCACCGCGCGGACGACTTCGCCGCGACCGGGCTCCCCTGGGTGCTCCCCTCGCCGAACATGCCGACCCCGGACACCGCCCTCGTCTACCCGGGCACCTGCCTCCTCGAGGGGACGAACCTCTCCGAGGGG
>JAMOQA010000174.1 GCA_027064265.1 Acidobacteriota bacterium | reverse complement strand
CCCGGGTGATGGTCCGGTCCGGTCCGACGGGGGGCCGGCTCGAGGACGTCGTGGTGATGGACGCGGTCGCCGCCGGGACCGACCCGGTCGCCTGCGACACGTGGGCGGCGTCGCTCCTGGACCTCGTCCCGGCGGACGTTCCGTACCTGGTCCTCGCCGAGGGGAAGGGACTCGGATCGTGCCGGGCCGGCCTCGCTCCCCCGGAGGTGTCCCGTGGACGGGTCTGATCCCCATCCCTGGGGCCCGGAATCCCCGCGGCTCCCCGCCGCGCGCGGGAGCGCCCCCGCACGGCCGCCGGTCTACTGGCCCCGGTTCGCCCGGATCGCCTGGCAGGCATTCTTCCTGCTGCTCTTCGTCGCCTGCCTCGGCCTGATGACCGACGAGGGGGTGCGGCGTCTTCCGGTCGACCTGCTCTACCACCTCGATCCCCTGGTCGCCTTCGGCACCCTCGCGGCGGCGTGGCTGCTCCCGGTCGCCCTGGGGCTCGCCCTCCTCACCTTCGCGGCCACCGTCGTCTTCGGGCGGGCGTTCTGCGGGTGGGTCTGCCCCTTCGGCACGGTCCACCAGCTGGTCGCCCGGGCGACCGCGCGCTTCCGGCGCGGGCCGCCGACCCGGATCAACGGGTTCCGCCGCCACTACCGGCTGAAGTACCACCTGCTGGCCGCGGGGCTCGGCGCGGCGCTCCTCGGGTCCCTCGCGATCGGCCTCCTCGACCCCCTCTCCCTCCTCGGGCGGACGATCGGCACGGTCGTCTTCCCGGCGATCGAGCTGCTCCGCAGCGGCGGCGGGTTCCGGCCGCGGCTCTTCTCCGGGGCGTTCTGGACCGGGACGATCCTCCTCGCGCTCCTCGTCGTCGACGCGTTCATCCCGCGGTGGTGGTGCCGGGCGGTCTGCCCGCTCGGCGCGCTGCTCGGGTGGATCTCGCGGGTGTCGCTCTTCCGGATCCATGTCGACCCGGACCGGTGCACTCGCTGCATGGCCTGCGCCGTCGCCTGCCAGGGGGCGGACGAACCGTGGAACGTCCACCGGGTCGCGGAGTGCCACGTCTGCCTCAACTGCATTGCCGCCTGCCCGGAGGGGGCGATCTCGTACCGGTTCCTGGCGCCCGAGGCGGCGCCCGCGGGTGGCCTCGACGCCGGGCGGCGGCGGATGCTCGCGGCCGGGCTCGCGGGCGCGGCACTCGTTCCGCTCGCGCGGATCGGCGTGCCCGGGGCACGCGCGCTTCCCGCCCGGGCGATGCGCCCCCCCGGGGCGCTCCCCGAGGAGGAGTTCCTGGCCCGCTGCATCCGGTGCGACGCCTGCGTCACCGCCTGTCCCACCGGCGTGCTCCAGCCCGACCTCGGGCGCACCGGCGTCGAGGGGTTGTGGACCCCGGTCCTCGACACCTCGCGGGCCTGGTGCGAGCCGAGCTGCGTCCTGTGCGGGCAGGTCTGCCCCACCGGGGCGATCGCGCCGCTGACGGTGGCGGCGAAGGGGTGGGCCGAGCCGGGGAAGGGGACGCCGGTGCGCGTCGGCACCGCGTTCATCGACCACGGGCGCTGCCTTCCCTGGGCGAACGCACGGCCCTGCATCGTCTGCGAGGAGGTCTGCCCGACCAGTCCCAAGGCGATCTGGCTCGAGGAGGTCGTCGTGCGGGACCGGGACGGGCACGAAGTCGTCCTGCGCCGGCCCCACGTCGACCCGGAGCTCTGCGTCGGGTGCGGCCTGTGCGAGGCCCGCTGCCCGGTGACCGGCGACGCCGCCATCCGCGTCGACCGGACGGGGGAAACACGCTCGGCCGACGCCGCCTTCATCCTGCCCGGTCCCGACGGAGGATCCGTTCGATGAGACGTTTCGTCCTGCGTACCGTCCTGGTCGCCTCCCTCGCGGTCTTCCTCGCCGGCGTGGGCGGTGCCCGTGCGGAGAAGGGGAAGCGCGTCCGGCCCCCGGCTCTCGCCGGGTCGTGGTACCCGGCTCCACGGGCCCTCGCCATGGTCCAGGCCTGGCAGATGATGCGGGACGCGCGGGAGGCGCCGGCGCTGCCCGCCCCGCCCCGGGTGCTCGTCGTTCCGCACGCGGGGTGGCGCTACTCCGGGCAGGTGGCCGGGACCGCCTTCCGGACCCTGCGCCCGGGAACGTATTCCCGGGTCGTCGTCGTGGCGCCCTCCCACCGCGGGGGGTTCGAGGGGTACGACATCGGCGACTACGACGCCTGGGAGACGCCCCTCGGGAAGATCCCGGTCTGCCGGGACGCGGTGGCCCGGCTCCACGGCGGAGACCTGGTCCGGGCGGTGCCGGGGGTCGACGAGCGGGAGCACTCGATCGAGATCGAGCTGCCGTTCCTGCAGGAGCGGCTCGGGGAGTTCTGCCTCGTGCCGGTGCTGGCCGGCCGGGTGACGGCGGACCAGCAGAAGGAGATGGCCCGGCGGCTCTCGAAGCTCGACGACGGGAAGACCCTCTTCGTCTTCTCCTCGGACTTCACCCACTACGGGCCGCGCTACGGCTACATGCCGTACGGCCGCTCGGCCCCGCAGGCGCGCGAGAAGATCCGCGAGCTCGACGAGCGGGCGGTGGCGCTGATCCTCGCGGGGGACGCGGCGGGGTTCCGGAAGTTCCTCCGGGAGACCGGCGACACGATCTGCGGGCGGATGGGGCTCGCGACGATGCTCGAGCTGCTGCCGCTGCTTCACGGAAAGCTGCACCCGGTGCGGCTCGCCACCTGGGCCTCGATCGACATCCCCGGCTTCGAGGACGACAACTCGGTCACCTACGTGGCGATCGCCTGGACGGAGAAGCCACCGAAGGGCGCGCGGCCGCTCCTCGCCCCGCCGCGCCGCGAGGTCGCGCGGCCGGGGCGCGCGAAGGTGCCTGCCGAGGTGGGGGAGCGCCTCGTCCGGATCGCCCGGGCCGCCCTCGAGACCCAGCTCCGGGGGAAGGACGACCTGCACCGGGAGCTCGCGGCGCTGCCCGACGACCCGGTCTACGACCGGGAGCAGGCGGTCTTCGTGACGCTCAACCGGACCGACCCGGAGGAGGTCCGTCGCCGCGGTCGCCTGCGCGGCTGCATCGGGCAGATCTGGCCCAGCTACCCGCTGCTCTCGGCCACCGTGCTCGCCTCGCTCCAGGCGGCCCTCGCCGACCGGCGGTTCACGCCGGTGCGGCCGGAGGAGCTCGACCGGATCGCCGTCGAGGTGACGGTGCTGACGCCGCCCCACCCGGTCGGTTCGTACCGGGAGATCGAGCTCGGGCGCCACGGGATCGTGATCCGGAAGGACGGT
>JAMOQA010000173.1 GCA_027064265.1 Acidobacteriota bacterium | reverse complement strand
ATGCTGCTGGGGATCCTGGACGGGATGCCGGCGGGGGTGCCCCTCGCCGCCCGGGACCTGCTGCCCCGGATGCGGCGGCGGCAGCGGGTGGCGGGGCGGGGCCCGCGGATGCGCCTCGAGGACGACCGGCCGGAGATCGTCGCGGGGGTGCTCCGCGGGCGGACCACCGGCGCCCCCCTCGGGATCGTTCTCCCGAACCGCTCGGACCGCTCGCGGAAGGGGATGCGGGAGAGGACGGTTCCCCGTCCCGGGCACGCCGACCTGGCCGGCGCGTTCAAGTACGGCACGGCGGACGTCACCCCGGTGCTCGAGCGGGCCTCGGCCCGGGAGACCGCGATCCGCACCGCCCTCGGGGCCGCCGCCTGCCGGATGCTCGAGCTGCTCGGCGTCCGCCTCGTCGGCCACGTGATCGCCCTGGGCGGGGTGGAGGCCCCGCCCGCCCCCCTCGCGGAGGACCCGGACGCCCTCGCCCGGCGGCGGGACCGCTCGCCGGTCGCCTGCCTCGACGCGGCGGCGGGCCGGCAGATGCTCGCCCGCATCGAGGAGGCCCGGGCGGCGGGGGAGACCCTGGGCGGCCGGGTCGAGCTGGTCGTCCTCGGGCTGCCCCGGGGGCTCGGGTCCGTCGCCCAGCACGACCGGCGCCTCGACGCCCGCCTCGCCGCCGAGGCCCTCTCGATTCCCTCGGTCAAGGAGGTCGAGGTCGGCGAGGCGCTCCTGCAGGCGCGCCTCCCGGGCGGCGAGGCCCAGGACCCGGTGACCGTCGACGGCGCGGGGCGGATCGTCCGCCCGACCAACCGGGCCGGGGGGCTCGAGGGGGGGATGACCAACGGGGAGCCGCTGGTCCTGCGGGTGGCGGTCAAGCCCCTGCCGACCCGCCGCCGGCCGCTCCCCACCGTCGACCTGGCCACCGGCGAGCCCGCCCCGGGGCGGGCGGTGCGGGCGGACGTCACCCAGGTGGCGGCGGTGCCCCCGATCCTCGAGGCCCTCGCCGGGATCGTGCTCGGGGGCGCGCTCCTCGAGCGGTACGGGGGCGACCGGTTCGACGAGATCGCCCGGCGGGTGGCGGCGGACCGGGAGCGGAGGCTGCCGTGAGGCTGCCTCCCGGTCGGCCCCTCTTCCTTTGCGGTCCCTCCGGGGCCGGCAAGACCTCCGTCGGCCGCCGGACGGCCGCCCTCCTCGGCGTGCCGTTCGTCGACCTGGACGAGCGGATCGTCGAGCAGGAGGGACGCCCGATCCCCGCCCTGTTCGACGCCGGGGAGAAGGTGTTCCGGGAGGCGGAGTGGCGGGCCCTCGCCCGGCTGCTCACCGACCTGCCGCACCCGGGGACGGTGGTCGCGCTCGGCGGCGGGACCCTCGGCCAGGAGGGGCTCCTCGAGGCGGTCCTCGAGGCGGGGACCCTGGTCCACCTGGACGCGGCCCCGGCGACCCTGGCCCGGCGCCTCGCGGCGGACCCGGCCCCGCGTCCCCTCGTCGACGGGGCGGAGGACCCGGTGGCGCGCCTCGCCGCCCTCCGGGAGTCCCGCGCCCCCGGCTACGCCCGGGCCGTCCTGCGGGTCGACACCGACGGCCTCGGCGTGGACGAGGCCGCGGTCGTCCTGCTGCGCCGGCTGTGGGACCCGGTGGCCGGCCCGTGGCGGGAACCGCCGGCGCCGGTCGCGCCCGGCCTCCCGGCGGGGCGGGGCGTGGTCGCGGGCCCCGGGGCGATTCCCCGGGCGATCGACCCGGCGAGCGGGGAGGTCCCGGGGGGCGCCCTGGTCCTGCTGATCGACGAGGACCTGCCCCACGTGCACGCGGGGGCCCTGGGCCCCGCCCTCGGGGCCCTGCCCGGGGAGAGCGACCGGCTGCGGATGTTCACCGTGCGGGGCGGGGAGTCGGTCAAGGAACTCGGCGTGGCGGCCTCCACGTGGGAGGCTCTCCTCGACGCCGGGGTCGACCGGGACGGGATGCTCCTCGGGGTCGGCGGCGGCACCGTGACGGACCTCGCCGGGGTGGTGGCCGCCCTCTACAAGCGGGGCCTTCCCCTCGCGCTGGTCCCGACGACGCTCCTCGCCCAGCTCGACGCCGCCCTCGGCGGGAAGAACGCCCTGAACCTCGCGGGGACGAAGAACGTCCTGGGCACGGTCCGCTTCCCCCGGGAGGTGGCGATCGACCCCCTGTGGCTTGCGACCCTGCCCCGGCGGGAGGTCGCCGTCGGCCTGGCGGAGGCGGTGAAGAGCGGGATCCTCGGGGACCCCGGGCTCCTCGACGTCCTCGGGGAGGCTCCCCCGGAGCCGTCCCTCCCGTGGCTCCACGAGGTCGCGACCCGGGCGGCCCGGGTCAAGCTCGGGATCGTCTCCCGGGACCCGGAGGAGCGGGGGGAGCGGGCGCTGCTCAACCTGGGACACACCCTGGGACACGCCCTCGAGGGGGCCGGGGCGGAAGGGGGTCCGGTCCTCTCCCACGGGGAGGCGGTCGCCATCGGGACGGTCTTCGCGCTCCGCCTCGCGGCGGCGAGCGGGGTCCTCGCCGACCGGGAGCTGCCGGACCGGGTCGAGGCGCTCCTCCGCTCCCTGGGGCTGCCGGTCCGTCCGCCGGAGGGGGTCAACCGGGCCGCCCTGCTGCGCCACCTGGAACGGGACAAGAAGCGCCGGGAAGGCAGGGGCCGGTGGGTGCTGCCGGCGCGGGCCGGCGAGGCCCGGGTCCGGGAGGTGGACCACCGCACGCTCCTCCGGGAGCTGCGGGCGTTCTTCGACGACGCGGGCGAGGGCCCCGGCGGGGAGGAGGACGACGCGCCGTGACACGGATCCTGCTGCTCCACGGCCCGAACCTGAACCGTCTCGGCCACCGGGATCCCCGGCACTACGGGACGATCACGCTGCCGGAGCTGGAGGCGCTGGTCCGGGAGCGGGGGCGGGAGCTCGGGTTCGAGGTCGCCGCCTTCCAGTCGAACCACGAGGGGGCCCTGGTCGACCGGCTCCAGGAGGAGACTGGGCGGGCCGCCGGGTGCATCGTGAACCCCGGGGCCCTCGCCCACCAGAGCTACGTGCTCCACGACGCGATCCTCGACTTCGGCGCTCCCGTCGTCGAGGTGCACCTCTCGCGGATCTCGGAGCGGGAACCGTGGCGGCGGGTCAGCGTGATCCGCCCCGCCTGCGCGGCCCAGGTCGAGGGGCTCGGTCCCGACGGCTACCTGCGCGCCCTCGCGATCCTCGCCGACCTCCTCGGCCGCGGCTCCCGGTGACCGGGGGAGAAGCGTCGTCCGGTCACCGGAGGGCGCG
>JAMOQA010000172.1 GCA_027064265.1 Acidobacteriota bacterium | reverse complement strand
TCACGATCTTCCCGGACATGTTCCCGGGGCCCCTCGCCTTCGGAGTGGTCGGGCGGGCCCTCGAGCGGGGGCTGCTCCGGCTGACCGCCCGGAACCTCCGGGACTGGGCGGAACCACCCCACCGGGTGGTGGACGACACGCCGTTCGGCGGCGGGGCCGGCATGGTGCTGAAGCCGGAGCCCCTGTTCCGGGCGGTGGAGGCGATCCGGGGCGAGGCCCCGGGGAAGGAAACGCGGGTGATCCTGCTGGATCCGGCCGGCCGGCGGTTCGACCAGCAGGTCGCCCGGGAACTCGCCGCGGTGGAACGGCTGGTGTTCCTCTGCGGCCGGTACGAGGGAGTGGACGAGCGCGTGCGGGAGCACGCGGTGGACGACGAGATCAGCATCGGCGACTATGTTCTCTCCGGCGGCGAGATCCCGGCGATGGTCGTCATCGACGCCGTCGCCCGGCTCGTGCCGGGAGTGGTGGGGGAGCCGGCCTCGCTGGTCCGCGAGTCCTTCGAGGAACCGCTGCTCGACCACCCCCACTACACGCGGCCCGCGGAGTTCCGCGGGTGGCGGGTGCCGGACGTGCTGCTGTCCGGGCACCACGCGAAGATCGAGGCCTGGCGCCGGGCGGCCGCGCTCGAGCGGACCCGGCGACGGAGGCCGGACCTGATCCGGGCCCGGGGGGACGACGCCCCGCGGGACCCGCGCGAGGGAAGCAACGATGACTGACGACATCATCCGGAGCATCGAGGAGGCCCAGCTCAAGGCCGACGTCCCGGACTTCGGTCCCGGCGACACCGTGCGTGTCCACGTGCGGGTTCGCGAGGGCGAGAAGGAACGGATCCAGGTCTTCCAGGGGGTGGTTCTCGGCCGGAAGCACGGCAGGCAGTCGACCCGGTCCACCTTCCGGGTGCGGAAGATCTCCGGCGGCATCGGCGTCGAGCGGGTGTTCCCGCTGCACTCCCCGATGATCGCGAAGATCGAGGTGGTCCGGTACGGCCGGGTCCGCCGGGCGAAGCTGTACTACCTCCGGGAGCGGTCCGGAAAGGCGGCCCGGATCAAGGAGCGTCGCCGGGCCTGAGGCGGTGGCGACCACCCGCCAGGACCTGCTCCGCGAGGCGGAGAGCGCGGCGAGGCGCGGGGACCTCGCTCGTGCGGCGGAGATCTACGCCAGGATCCTCGAGCGCACCCCGAACGATCTCGCCATCCGGCAGCGGCTGGCCGACGCCCTCGCGCGGACCGGGCGGGAGGACGAGGCCCGGGACGTGTTTCGGCGCCTGGCCGAGGACTACTGGAGCGGGGGCTACCGGGCCCGGGCCCTCGCCGTCCTGCGCCGGGCGATCCGTCTCGGGGAGCCGGAGCCGGAGCTGCTCGCACTCCTCGGGGAGCGGACCCTCGAGCAGGGCCTGGTGGCCGACGCCCGCGAGCCACTGTTGCTCGCCGCCCGGGCCTGGGAGTCCGCCGGGGAGATCGAGCGGGCCGCCGAGGCGTGGCGTCGACTGGCCGATGCCTTTCCCCGGGACGTGGAGTCCCGGCGGGCCCTCTGTCGCCTGGCCGATGCGGCGGGTGAATCGGCCGCTCGCGCCCGTGCGCGGGCGGACCTCGCCGAGGTCCTGGCCCGGACCGGTGACCCGGAAGGGGCCGTCGCGGCCTTCCGGGAGGCCCTCGAGGCCGACCGGGAGTGCCTCGCCGCCCTGGACGGGCTCCCCTCCCTCCTGCCGCCCCTCGTGGAGGCGGCCCCCCCGCCGGACGCGGCCGTTTTCGGCGCCGACGACCCCGGCGTGGCGGCCGGCCTCCTGCTCCTGCGTGTTTCCCTCGATCACCACGCGGGACGCCCCGCGGAGCGTGAACCGGTGGCGGCCCTGCTCGACGATGACGACCTGCCTCCCCGGGCACACCTCTGGGCGGGCCGGGTGCTCCTCGACATCGGGGACGTTCCGGGGGCGCGCCGGGGGATCCTGGGAGGTGCTCGTCGGCTGCTCGACCGCGGCGACGACGTCCGGGACCTGCTGATCGGGTCCCTCTCCGGTCTCCTGACCCGGGACCCCGGCGCCGCCGAGGCGATGGAGCTCCTGGAGCGGCTCACCGCCGAGCCCGAGGAGGAGACGCCGGTGGACGAGCCGACCGGCGCGTCGGCGCCGGCACCGCGGCCCGCCCCGGCGCCCCCGGCTGGGGGAGGGGAAGGGGGCGACGCTCCTGCCGCGGTGACGAGCGGTCGACAGGACGCGCCCGATCCGGCCCACCTGGAAGCCCGCATGATCGAGGCCCGCCGCCTCCTTGCCCACGGCCTCGCCGACCGGGCCCGGGCGGTCCTGGAGGAGGTGGCGGCGGTCGCCCTCGGCCACCCCGGTCTCGCCGAGTTGCGTGCAGAGGTAGAAAGGGCTCTCCAGCCGGCGTCCCCGGTGACGCCTGCCACACCGGCTCCCCCTGGAGACGTGATTGCGCTGGGAGATGGTTCGACCCCCGAGGACGACGACGAGGGGTTCGAGATCGTCCTCGACGATTTCGACGGGGAAGGAGAAGCGGAAGAGAAGACGGCTCCCCCGGCCGCGGCGTCCCCCGGGGCCCCGTCGGCCACCACGACCGCCCCGCTCCCGGTCGTGGAGACCGCCCGCACCGGGGCCGCGGGCTCCGGGGGGTCCGGTGAGCAGGGGGAAGACGCCGAGAGCGGGGCGGTCCCGGGCCTGGACATCGGGCACCTGGCGAGGGAGGTCCGAGCCGCCGTTTCCGGGGAGGACGCGGAGACGACCTTCCAGATGGGCCTCGGTCTCGTCCAGATGGGGCTCGTCGACGAGGCGGCGGAACTCCTGGGCCCGGTGGCTCTCTCCCCGGAGCGGGGATGGGACGCTGCGCTGGTGCTGGTCCGGGCGTTCGCCGAGGCGGGACGCCCCGCCGAGGCCGTCTCCTGGGGGCTTCGCGTGCTCGATGCCGGGTTGCCCCACCCGCGGGAGGTGGAGCGGGAGCTGCTGGAGGTGCTCGTCGAGGCATCCCGCGCGGCGGGCGACCAGGGCCAGGCCGAGGCATTGACAAGGCGCCTGGCCGGGCTGGTCGAGCCGGCCTGAAACTCCTGTCGCGATTTCGACGCCCGGGCGTCAAAATGCCGACGCTTTTCCCGTCGCCCACGATCCGGTCCTTCGCCCCGGTAACTTCCTGCGTACGCGCATCTTGCGGCTGTCCCGGGCATCTTCGCCGGGCGAGACCGGTCCTGGTACGGAGAGGGTGGCCGGTTCCCGGACGGACCGTCGCAGGGCGGATGTTCAGCATCGATCCACGCGG
>JAMOQA010000171.1 GCA_027064265.1 Acidobacteriota bacterium | reverse complement strand
GAGGTCACCCTGGACCCCGCGAGCGGCGTCCTCGAGGGGGTCGCCCGGCTCGAGCTGGACGGGGAACTCGGGCGGGAGCCGCGCGTCCTGCTGCTCGGTTCGTCCGGGGAACTGGTGGCGGTCGAGGCCCTCGCCGGGAAGAAACCGCGGCGGGTGGAGTTCCGCCGGGCCGGTCGCCGGGAGGGGGGCGGGACCGTCGATGAGTGGCTCCTCCTGCCCACGCGCCGCGCCGCGAAGGCGACGGTGCTCCGCGTCTCCTGGAAGGCGAAGCCCGGCCCGATCCCGGAGAACGTCCGGTTCAGCCACGAGGAGATCGCCGGGATGCCGGCCGGCTACCTCGACGCGGCCGGAAGCTTTCTCGAGGCCCGGGGGGGCTGGTACCCGACCGGCGGCCAGGAACTTTCCCGCTTCACCCTCCGGGCGACGGTTCCGAAGGAGTGGCGCGTCGTGTCCGAGGGAGACCTCCTGGAGGACCGGGTCGAGGGCGACCGGAGGACCGTGCGCTGGGATGCCCTCCATCCGATCGAGGGGATCGACCTGGTGGCGGCGCCGTTCCGCGTGCTGCACCACGCCGCCGGCGAGAAGGTTCCCGTGGAGACCTGGTTCCTCCCGGACACGCCGGAGGAGCTGGCCCGCACGTACCTCGCGGCGACCGCCCGCTACCTCGAGCGGTACGAGGAGGAGATCGGTCCCCATGCCTGGCCCGCCTTCCGGGTGGTCGAGCACGTGCTGCCGACCGGGTACGGGATGCCGTCGTTCACCCTCCTCGGGCGGGGAGTGATCCGGCTGCCCTTCATCCTCCGTACCAGTCTCGGCCACGAGGTCCTCCACGACTGGTGGGGCAACGGCGTGTACGTCGACACGGAGCGGGGGAACTGGTGCGAGGGACTCACGGTCTACATGGCCGACCACGCCTACGCCGGCGAGGAGCGTCCCCGGGGCGACGTCGAGTACCGGCGACAGATCCTGCGCGACTACGCCGAGTACGTGCCCGAGGAGGACGAACCGGCGGTCGCATCCTTCCGGGAGCGGACGGACCGGAAGACGCGTGCCCTCGGCTACGGCAAGGTCGCGATGATCTTCCACATGCTCCGGCGCATGGTCGGGGACAGGCCGTTCCGGGGGGCCCTGCGGGAGTTCTACCGGGCGAACCGCTACCGGATCGCCTCCTGGGCGGACATCCGGCAGGCCTTCGAGCGGGCGACGCGCAACGACCTCGACTGGTTCTTCGCCCAGTGGGTGGAACGGCCCGGCGCTCCCCGCCTGGAACTCCTCGAGGCACGGGTCGACCGGCGGGGACCCTCCTGGATCGTCCGGGCCCGGGTGGCGACGGGCGACTGGCGGCTCCGGGTCCCGGCGGACATCGTCCTCGAGGACGGTCGCCGGGAACGGATGATCTCCTGGAGCCGGGGCGGGACCTGCCGCTTCGAGCGCCGGGTATCCTCGCGTCCCGTGGAACTCGTGATCGACCCGGACGTGGACGTCTTCCGCCGGCTCGCTCCCGGGGAGATCCCGGCGACGTTCGCCCGGCTGCTCGCCGGGGACGCCGACCTGGTGATCCTCGGGACGGGGCGGGGCGGCGACGCCCTGGACGCGGAGCGGGCCGTCGCCGAGAGCCTCGCCCGTGGCCGGGCGCCGGTTCGCCTGGACCGGGAGGTCGGCGAGGCCGAGCTGGCGGGCGCGCGCCGGGTGTGGGTCCTGGGGAAGCCGGGGCCCGAACTGCTCGAGCGCCTGCGGCCCCGCCTGCCCGCGTCGCTGGTGCTTGGCCGGGACCACCTGGCGCTCGGCGGCGAGGAGATCGAGGGCGCCGGGGCCGCCCTCGCGGTCGTCGTCGATCACCCGGCGCCGGGGGAGGGGTCGCTGGCGATCCTGGACACGCTGGTGCCCGCGAACCTGGCGGACCTCGCCCGCCGCGTGACCCACTACGGGAAGTACTCCCGGCTCCTGTTCGACGGACGCCGGGCCGTGGTCAAGGACGTCGCCCCGCCCCCGGTGGAGCCGCTCCGGGTGCGATTCGACGACGAGGAGGAAGGGAAATGAACGACAGGCCGGGTGACCGGGACGCGGAGGCGATGAGGGCCCTCGCCGAGATCGGACGGGAGGCGATTCGTCGCCTCTGGGAGCAGCGGGACGAGAAGGAGTCCCTCGAGGAAGAGGAACGGCGGCTGCTGGCGATCCTCGAGGATCACCGGGAGTACCGGCCCTTCTGGGAAGGGGCCGACCCCGACGCGCACGAGAACCCGTTCCTCCATGTCCACCTCCACGAGATCGTCGAGACCCAGCTGAGGACGGGGGACCCGCCGGAAGCGGGCGAGGCGCTGGCGCGGCTGACCGCCCGCGGTCTCGATCGCCACGAGGCGATCCACCGGATCATGACCGTCCTGGTCGAGCACGTGGGCGAGGCGTTCCACACGGGGAAGGCCGACCCGGCGGCGTACGCGGCACGCCTCCGCCGCCTCTGATCACTCCCCGGTCCAGGCCTCGATCCGCCGGGCGCCGACCAGGGTCTCCGCCAGCAGGGCCCGGGCGACGTCGTCCCAGGGGGCGCCGGCCGGCACGGCGAGCCGGACCGTTCCGTCCTCGCCCGGGGCCACCGGCACCGGGAGCGGCAGGGCCCGCTGCCACAGCACGTCGGTCGGCGATTCCCGGACGAACAGGTTGCGTCGCCCGGGTCGTACCCGGCCCGGCCAGGGAGCCCGGTCCATCCCGTCGGCCGGCAGCACCGTTCCCTCCGGGAACGGCAGGGGAATCCTGCCGGTGGGAGGACCGCCGGGCGGGGGATCGCCGTCGCGGATCACCAGGAGCGGGGCCGTTCCGGGAGGGATCGCCCGGGGCGGGCCACAGGGGACCGGGGCGAAGCCCACCCGTACCGGGCCGGGGCCGAGGGAGAGAAGGTGGTCGCGGACCCGGTGCCAGGGAAGCGCACGGTCCGCCTTGAGGACCCGCACGGCCCGGAACGGCCGCGGCAGGGGCAGGGGCACGGCCGGACCCTCGAGGGGGAGTCGCCACTCGAGACCGCCGGGCGCCGTTTCCCGGTTCGCGGGTCCGGCCAAGCGTACCGGCAGGCCGGCGAGGCCCGCGAGGGGTGCCGGGGGCAGGGCCACCACCGACGGCGGCAGGGCCCACGGGGGCCGTCCACGGAGGGCGGGTCCGTCGGCGGCGGTGCGCACGAAGGCGTTCCAGGAAAGGTCGTCCCGGTCGATCGGGTCCAGGTCGGAGAGGGCGGGGAAGGCATCCCGGATTTCCTGCCGGGCCGTGGCGGCG
>JAMOQA010000170.1 GCA_027064265.1 Acidobacteriota bacterium | reverse complement strand
CCAGCGGTACCGGGAGAACGTGCTCGGCGTGCTGAGCGACGTCCAGTTCCCGCGCGGTGGGGTCTCCGACCCGCGGGCGGGCGCGGACTTCGTGCGCGTGGTGAAGGAGGAGTACCCGGACATCCCGGTGATGATGCAGTCGAGCCGCCCGGAGAACGCCGAGCTGGCCCGGGAGCTGGGTGCGGCCTTCCTGCTCAAGGGGTCGCCCACGCTGCTCCACGACCTGCGCTCGTTCATGATCGAGCACTTCGCCTTCGGGGACTTCGTCTTCCGCATGCCCGACGGGACCGAGGTTGCCCGCGCGCGGGACCTGAAGGACCTGGAGGAGAAGCTGCGGGTCGTACCGGCCGAGTCGATCGCCTACCACGGGGCGCGCAACCACTTCTCCCTGTGGCTCAAGATGCGCACCGAGTTTGCCCTCGCGCACCGGCTCCGTCCGCGGAAGGTCAGCGACTTTCCCGACCTCGAGGCGCTGCGGCAGGAGCTGATCCGCTCGATTTCCGAGTACCGGCGGGAGCGGGAGCAGGGGATCATCATCGACTTCACCCCGGAGAACTTCGACCCGGAGACCAGCTTCGCCCGGATCGGCGGCGGATCCCTGGGGGGCAAGGCGCGGGGGCTCGCCTTCGTCCGGCTGCTGCTCGACACCTACCGGATCGACGAGATCTTCCCGGACGTGCGGATCTTCGTCCCCCCCGCGGTGATCCTGGGGACCGACGTCTTCGACGAGTTCCTCGAGTCCAACGACCTGCGGGACTTCGCCCTCGTGACCGACGCCGACGACGAGATCCTCGCCCGCTTCCTCGCGGCCCCGTTTCCCGAGAAGGCCGCGCGGGACCTGCGGGCGTTCCTCGAGCGGGTCCGCCAGCCACTGGCGGTGCGCTCCTCGAGCCTCCTCGAGGACTCCCAGTACCAGCCGTTCACGGGGGTCTACGACACGTTCATGCTGCCGAACGTCCACGAGGACGTGGAGGTCCGGCTCGAGCACCTGGTCCGGACCGTCAAGCGGGTCTACGCCTCCACGTTCTCGCGCCGTTCGAAGGACTACATCCGGGCCACCCCGTACCGCCTCGAGGAAGAGAAGATGGCGGTCATCGTCCAGCCGGTGGTCGGGTCGGTCCACGGCGAGCGGTTCTACCCGGACTTCTCCGGCGTCGCCCGCTCCTGGAACTTCTACCCGACACCGCCGCTGCGGGCCGAGGACGGCATCGCGGCGGTGGCCCTGGGACTGGGACGGACGGTCGTCGACGGGGAGACCTGCCTGCGCTTCTGCCCGCGGTACCCGAAGCACCTGGTCCAGTTCTCGGCCGTCAAGGACATGCTGGAAAACTCCCAGCGGGAATTCTGGGCGATCGACCTGGCGCCGGAAGTCTCCCCGGAGGACGAGGCGTTCGCCCGGGAGGTGAAGTACCCGCTCTCGGTGGCGGAGAAGGACGGCACGCTGGGACCGCTGGCGTCCACCTGGTCCCCGGAGAACGACGCGATCTACGACGGGATCTCCCGGCGGGGCGTCCGACTGGTCAGCTTCGCGCCGATCCTCAAGTACGACGTCTTCCCCCTTGCGCGGATCCTCACGCTCCTCCTCCGGATCGGCCAGTGGGGGATGTCGATGCCGGTGGAGATCGAGTTCGCGGTCAACTACTCGACGCCGCCGGAAAAGCCGAAGGAATTCGCCATCCTCCAGATGCGCCCCCTCACCCTTTCGGGGGAGGAAGAAGAGCTGGAGATCGGCGAACTGCCGGTCGAGGCGATCCTCTGCCGGACAGGCCACGTGCTCGGGCACGGGCGGATCGACGACGTGCGGGACATCGTCGTGGTCGACGCGCACCGTTTCGACCGGTCGAAGAGCCGGGATGCGGCCCTGGAGGTCGCGCGGTTCAACGCGCGCCTGCTCGAGGAGGGAGTGCGGTACCTGCTGATCGGGGTGGGGCGCTGGGGATCGGCGGACCCGTGGCTGGGCATCCCGGTGGCGTGGTCCGACATCAACGGGGCCCGGGCGATCGTCGAGGCCGGGTTCCGGGACTTCCAGGTGCAGCCGTCCCAGGGGACCCACTTCTTCCAGAACCTGACGTCGTTCCGGGTCGGGTACTTCACCGTCAACCCCGAGCTGGGAGACGGCGTGCTCGACTGGGACTGGCTCGCGGGGCAGGAAGCGGTGGAGAGCGGGACGTTCGTGCGGCATCTCCGGTTCGAGGAGCCGCTGACGATCCTGATGAACGGCCGCACCGGGGAAGGGGTGATCCTCAAGCCCGGCTGGCGTCCCTGCGGCAGCGGCTAGCCGCGTTTCGCGCGGCGGCGGGCGGCCTTCCG
>JAMOQA010000169.1 GCA_027064265.1 Acidobacteriota bacterium | reverse complement strand
ATGGCGTGCCGCGGGGCGGACCGGAACGGCTGGCGTTCGGAGGACGCGGACGCCCGGGACGTGGGAGGACCGAGGCGGGATACCGGGCGTTCCTGCAAGGGGGGTGTCGGATAACGCGCGATCCTGCAACCTCCGGGCGTGATAACGCCCGACAGCGCAACTCCGCCCGCCCCGGAACCCCCGGAAACTTGCAAATCCCGCGGTTGTCGAACACCCCCCTTGCAACATTGCCCGTTATCCCGCTCCCCCGCGCCCCTTGCCCCCGCACCCCTTGCAGGATGACCCGTGGTCCCGCCTGCCCGCGCCCGGGACGCCACGTTGCCCGGCGCGGGGCCCCCGCGTACCTTCCGGGAAACAGGAGGTGCGGGAGTGGAGACCGGAAAGACGCGGCGGAAGGTACCGACGGCGCGGCGGCGGGAGAGGGAAGCCGGGTGCGCGGCCGGGCGACTCGCGGCGGCGCTGGCTGCCGTCCTGCTGGTGGCGGCCCTCGCCCACGGGCCTGCCCGGGCGGGCACGCGCTCGTTCGACGTGGAGGCCCGGGAACCGGGCGCCGGGGAGATCCCCGAGCTCGGCTCGGTGAACGCGGGGCCATGGGTGCCGCCGGACCGGCCCGACCTCTGCGACTCGTACCGCTTCCTCGGCGTCGCCCAGGTGCGGACCCACGACTTCTACGGGCCGACCGACTTCGGGTACGTCGACGACCAGGGCATCTTCCCCGACATGTCCCGGGACCCGGACGACCCCTCCGCCTACAGCTTCGCTCCCGCCGACGAGATCCTCCGGGAGATCCGGGACTGCGGCGGGGAGGTCTTCTTCCGGGTCGGGTACTCCTGGGAGGATCCGCCCGTGCACAACGCGCCTCCGGAGGACCCGGCGAAGTTCGCGGAGGTCGCCGCCCACATCGTCGCCCACTACAACCATGGCTGGAACGACGGCTTCCACTGGAACGTCCGCTGGTGGGAAATCTGGAACGAGCCGGACCTCGAGCAGTTCTGGACCGGCACGCCGGAGCAGTTCTTCGACCTCTACGAGCGGACCGCCCGGGCGATGAAGCGGGAGGACCCGGGGATCCTCGTCGGTGCCGCGGGGATCAGTGACCCGTTCGACCCGGACTACCGGGACCGGTTCCTCCGCTACTGCCGGGAGCGGGGCGTGCCCCTCGACTTTTTCTCGTGGCACCACTACGAGGACCACCAGGTCGGCTTCCCGGGCCGGTACCGGGAGATGGCGGAGTCGGTCCAGGCCGCACTGGAAGACGCCGGTCTCGGGCAGGTGCCCCAGGCGATCACCGAGTGGAACCACGCGCCCCTCTGGACGCCCTACCACTGCTCGATCGCGGGCGCCGCCTTCGACCTCGCCGCGATGGCGGGGATGGCGGACGACGGCGTGGCCCTCGCCCATCTCTACCGGGGGGACGACCGGGGCACCTGGTGCGAGGAGCTGTACCTGCACGAGGCGGATGGAACCCGGAAGCCGCCGGCGTACGCGATCCGCGCCTGGACGCTGCTGCGCCAGGCGCCGCGGCGTCGCCGGGCGACGGGCGGGGACTGGCGCCACGCCGTCGTCTACGCGGGTCGGTCCATGGACGGCCGCACCCTGCGGGTGCTCCTCGTCAACTACGACGACCCGGCAATGACCGACTTCCGGCTGACCGTGAGTGGCCTCGGTGCGTGCGGCGTCGAACGCACCGTGCACCGCGAGGTGCTGACCCGGACCGGCTTCGAGGAGGTCGAGTCCTTCACCTCCGGTGCCGATCCTCTTGTTCTCGAGCGGGCGGCCGCGCGGCCCACGGTGACGCTGGTCACCCTCGAGGGGCTCGCCCCGTGGCCGGCGAACCTGCGGGCGGACACCGCGGACTGCCCGGACACCGGGCCCACGCTTTCCTGGGACCCGGTGCCCGGGGCGAACGGCTACCGGGTGTACCGCTCGGAGGAGTCGTGCGAGGTGGCCCTCGGGGCGACCGAGCCGGTGGCGGAGGTCGCGGACCCGACGTGGACCGATCCGGCC
>JAMOQA010000168.1 GCA_027064265.1 Acidobacteriota bacterium | reverse complement strand
CTGCTCGCCGGCACGGGGTGGCGTCTCGCGCGCCGGCTCGGCAGCGGCGGAGCCCTGGCCTTCTGGAGCTCGGCCCGCCCCTGGAGCGCCACCCGCGCCGCCCGGCACGGTCTCCTGGACCTGCTCGCCGACGACCCCGTCACTCGCGCCGGGGAGGTGCGCACGCTCCTCGCGCGCCAGCCGGAAGTTGCCGGATGGCTCCACGCCCTCTCCCGCAACGGAAGCGCCCTCGGCGAGCGGGCGGGCCTCGCGCTCGAACGAGCCTTCTTCGCCCTCGCGTTCACCCGCGACGCCGCCCGCGAGGGGGCGCGCGCCTTCCTCGACCCTTCGCGGCGCGGTCGATAAGTCCCGCAGCCCCCGGGCGTTGCACGCGGATCCCGCGGGACGCAGCCACCGCGGAGGATCCGCCCGGGATGACATAAACCCGTCCCCTTGTGTAGGATGGCGGGCGTGCCGGGCCCGGCACGCCGCGCCGGTGGCGGTGTGCGCTTTCACGGAGCGACGACGATGCGATCGAAGAGCAAGCGCGAATGGGAGGAGACCACGCTCCGGCAGGCCCTCGAGCGGGCCCCGGAGCGGCCGGTCCGGTTCACCACGGTCTCGGACCTCGAGGTCCCCCGCCTGGCCACGCCGGAGGACCTGGGGCCGGACTGGGACTACCACGAGAAGCTCGGCTACCCCGGGGAGTTCCCCTACACCCGGGGACTGCACGCGACGATGTACCGGGGCCGGCTCTGGACGATGCGCATGTTCGCCGGCTTCGGCACCGCCGAGGACACCAATCGCCGGTTCAAGTACCTCCTCGAGCAGGGCCAGACGGGGCTCTCGACGGCGTTCGACCTGCCGACGCTGATGGGGAAGGACTCGGACGACCCGATGTCCGAGGGCGAGGTCGGCAAGGAGGGCGTCGCGATCGACACGCTCGCCGACATGGAGATCCTGTTCGACGGGATCCCCCTCGGCGAGGTGTCCACGTCGATGACGATCAACTGCACGGCGCCGATCCTGCTCGCCATGTACCTGGCGGTGGCGGAGAAGCAGGGCGTTCCCTTCGACCGGCTCCGCGGCACGGTGCAGAACGACATCCTCAAGGAGTACATCGCCCAGAAGGAATGGATCTACCCGCCCGGCCCGAGCATCCGCCTGATCGTCGACCTCGTGGAGTACTGCACCGAGCACGTGCCCAAGTGGAACACGATCTCGATCAGCGGGTACCACATCCGCGAAGCCGGTTCGACGGCCGTGCAGGAGCTTGCCTTCACCCTCGCCGACGGCTTCGGGTACGTCGAGGCCTGCCTGGAGCGGGGGCTGGACGTCGACGCCTTCGCACCGCGCTTCAGCTTCTTCTGGAACTCGCACAACGACTTCTTCGAGGAGATCGCCAAGTTCCGCGCGGCCCGACGCATCTGGGCGACCCGCATGAAGGAGAAGTACGGGGCGAAGGACCCGCGCTCCTGGATGTGCCGCTTCCACACCCAGACCGCCGGTTGCTCCCTGACCGCGCAGCAACCCCTGGTCAACATCGTGCGGGTGACGATCCAGGCCCTGGCGGCCGTCCTCGGCGGGACCCAGTCGCTCCACACCGACTCCTTCGACGAGACGCTCTGCCTGCCGACGGAAGAAGCGGTCCGCGTCGCCCTCCGCACCCAGCAGGTCATCGCGGAGGAGTCCGGGGTGACCAACACCATCGACCCCCTGGGCGGGTCCTACTTCGTCGAGCACCTGACCGACAAGATGGAACGTCTCGCCCTCGAGTACATCGACCGGATCGAGGAGATGGGCGGCATCGTCGCGGCGATCGAGAAGGGATACCCCCAGAAGGAGATCGCCGACGCCGCGTTCCGCTACCAGCAGCAGGTGGACCACGGGGAGAAGACCATCGTCGGCGTGAACAAGTACCGGATCCCCCCGGAGGAGGACACCCGGGTGGAGATCCTCCGGATCCCCCACACCGTCGAGGAGAAGCAGAAGGCCCGCCTCGCCGAGGTCCGGGCGCGCCGGGACGAGAAGGCGGTGCGCGAGGCCCTCGAGCGGCTGGAACGTGCCTGCCGGGACGGGGAGAACACCTTCCCCCACATCCTGGAAGCGGTGAGGCGCTACGCGACGGTCGGCGAGATCAGCGAGACGATGAAGGCGGTGTTCGGAACCTGGGAGGAGTCCTCCGTGCTCTGAGGGGGACGAGGGAGAGCGGACGAGATGACCGAGAATGGACCGCGGCTGAGGCTTCTGATCGGGAAGGTCGGCCTGGACGGCCACGACCGGGGCGCGAAGATCATCGCGCGGGCCCTGCGCGACGCCGGCCACGAGGTGATCTACACCGGGCTGCACCGGACACCGGAACAGGTCGTCGAGACGGCGATCCAGGAGGACGTGGACGGCATCGGCCTCTCCAGTCTCTCCGGCGCTCACATGACCCTCTTCCCCAAGGTCCTGCGCCTCCTCAGGGAACGGGGCGCCGACGACATCGTCGTCTTCGGCGGCGGGATCATCCCCGAGGAGGACATCGAGCCCCTCGAGAAGGAGGGAATCGCCGCGATCTTCCGGCCCGGCACCAGCACGGAAGAACTCGTCCGGTGGGTGCGGGAGAACATCCGCCCGCGCCACGCCGAGGCCTGATCCTTCTCCGTGCCCGTCGGGATCCGCACCATCCCGGCACCGGGCGGCGGCGTGCGCCTGGTGCTCGACGACGGGGCGCGGGTCAACGTCCTCTCCCGGGCCCGCATGGAAGCCCTGGTGGCGGAGCTCGCCGCGCTGGCCCGGCCGGGTCACCGCCCCGCCTTCGTCCTCCTCGAGGGGAACGGCCGCGGATCGTTCGCCGCCGGCGCCCACCTGGGGGAGATCGCCGCGCTCGGTCCGGCGGAGGCCCGCGAGCTCTCGCGCCTCGGCGAGCGGGTGACCCGCTGGCTCGCCCGGGGTCCCTGGCCCACCGGGGCCCTGGTGGACGGCCATGCCCTGGGAGGCGGGCTCGACCTGGTGCTCGCCTGCGACGCGGCGGTGGCCACCGACCGTTCCCGCTTCGCCCACCCGGGCCTGCGCCGGGGGTTCCTCACCGGGTGGGGGGGAACGTTCCGCCTGGCCCGGCGCGCCGGCAGCCGGGGCGAGGCGGCGCACCGTCGCGTCTTCCTCGCCGCGGGCGAGATCGACGCGGCGGCCGCCGCGGCCGCGGGGATCCTCTCCGGCCGGGCCCGGACGGCGACCGCGGCGCGCCGTCTCCTCGTCCACCAGCTCCGGCAGCTCGCCGCGTGGCCCCCCGGGGCCCTCGACGCGTGGCGCACCGGGCGT
>JAMOQA010000167.1 GCA_027064265.1 Acidobacteriota bacterium | reverse complement strand
GCCCGGCCGGGACCCCCTCGTCCCTCCGGTGCACCCGTCCGGTGACGACGATCGCCCCGCTCGCGGGGGAGATGTCCTGCCGCGTGACCGTGCCCGGCTCGATCACGGCGCCGGCCGCGGCCACCGGCTCGGGGTTCGCGGCGCCGCCCCGGTAGACGACGGCGTAGACGGTGCCGGCCGGCAGGTCGTCGAACCGGTACCGGCCGTCCTCGCCCACCATCGCGATCCGCCAGGGATCGTGCCGCGGATCGGTGGCGACGATGCCGACACGGGCCCCGGCGAGGGGAGAGCCGTCCTCGTCGGTCGCCACTCCCTCGAGGGCCCCGCCGGGCTCGAGCCGTACCGGCAGGGGTTGCCGGTTCCATTCCGCGCCGGGCGAGACCGGGACCCGCACGGGGACGAAACCGGCCGCCGCGACCCGCAGGGCGGCATGGCCGGGAGGGAGCCCCCGGAGGACGAACCGTCCCGCCTCGTCGGTCGTCGTCGTCCTGCGCCGTTCCGGGCGGAGGAACCGCCGGGCGTTGTCCAGCCAGCGGTCCCCCTCGAGCCATTCGACCTCGGCGCCCGGGACCGGCCGGCCCCCGGGGTCGACCACGCGCCCCGCGAGCGTGGCCCCCGGATCGAGTTCAACGGGGCCCAACTCCGTCGTCGCCCCGGGACGGACGTCGACCCCCTCCACGAAGAGGGGCAGCGCGCCCGGGGACTCGAGCCGCACGTTCCAGCGGCCCGGCTCGAGGCCGTCCAGCTCGACGAGCCCCGGCGTCTCGCCCTCGAACAGCCGGGGGCAACCCCACCGTGACGGGAGGACGTCGCACAGCCGGTGCATGTCGCGGGGGTCGGGCGGGTTCCCTTCCCTCCAGGCGAGGGCGCGCAGGGCCGGCGGCGGCGTTTCCTCGCCGTCTCCCGCGAGGCGCGCCCGGACCCGGATGCGCCCGGGGAGGGAGAGCCGCACGACGACGTCCTCCCCCGGATGGATGCCCACCCGCTTCCTCGCGAACCCGGGGTGCTCGACGACGGCGAGGCACGGTTCCCGCGTCCCGTCGAGCCCGTCGAGGACGAACACTCCGTCCCCTTCCGTCGCGACCCGGGTGCGGGGGAACCGGTCGTCGTCGCCCCGGCAGTAGAGACGGACCTCCGCGCCGGGCAGCGGTGAGCCGTCGGGATCGAGCACCGTGCCCCGGACCCGCGTTCCGGGAGCGACGACCGTGCCCAGGTCCAGGGTCCCGCCTTCCTCGAACTCGAGGACACCCAGGGGAACCGGCGCGACGCCCCCACAGGCGATCGACGCCTCGAACGTGCCGACCGGCATCAGCTCCGCCACCAGGCGCCCGTCGTCGGTCGGCCGGGCTTCCCGGGAGAAGGCCGTCCAGCCCGCCATCCGCGGCACGATCCGGCAGGAGCCGTCGGTCCCGAGGGCCCGTCCATCGGCGTCCACGAGCCGGAGGGCGAGCCGGGCTCCCCGCGTGAGGGTGACGGGGCCCATGTCGAGGGAGGGCGGGGTGGGATCCCGGAGCTCGACCATCAGCTCGGCCCAGCGGTGGTGGACGACCGTGAAGAGGAGGACCGGGCGCGGGGGAACCCGCAGGCGGAACCTCCCTTCCCGGTCCGTGTCGGCGTACCGCCTCCTCCAGAGATGGGGGGCGTCCGTCACGTCCCCTGGACTGGGCGGCTGGACCCCGACGAGGGCGTCCTCGACGGGGCGGCCGTCCGGGTCGACGATCCGCCCCGTGACGACGACGAACTCTCCTTCCGGCGGGGACTGGGCGCGGGGAGCCGCACCGGGGAGCAGGGACAGGGCAAGCAGGACGACGGCGAGACGGAAGCGGGGCATCGGCGCACCTCCCCCCGGATTGTACGGCAGGTCGTTCCCGCGAAAGCGCGAGGGTCGGTCGCGGCGGTCCGGGATCTGCCGCCGATGGACGTCCTCGTCCGGGACGCATCCGGGGCGGTTCAACCCGTTTTCGTACAGGATGTTACGGAAACGTGCCCCCCCGGCGGCGGGAACCTATATTCGGCGGTGCGGGGAAACCGGGGTTGCCGCGGGGAATCCGCGCGCGCCCCCACAGGGACCGGATGAACCAGCCGCGGGCGAACGTCCTGGTCGTCGACGACAACCCCTCGGTGCGCGAGGTGTTGCGCGAGGGCCTCGAGGCGTTCGGGTACCGGGTCGAGACCGTCGGCTCCGCCGAGGAAGCGAAGCAGAAGTTCGCGGACGGCAGGTTCGACCTGGTGCTCTCCGACATCGACATGCCGGGGGAGTCCGGCACCGAGCTCCTGCGCTGGATGAAGCAGCAGGACGAGGACGTCGCCGTCGTCATGATCACCGGCATCGACGACGCCTCGACCGCGGTCGCCGCGATGCACGCCGGCGCCGCCGACTACCTCTGCAAGCCGTTCTCCCTGCCCGAGGTCAAGGCGCGGACCGAGCAGGCCCTCGAGAAGCGTCGGCTCGTCCTCGAGAACCGCGCCTACCAGGACCACCTGGAGAAGCTCGTCGAGGAGCGCACCCACGAGGTGCTCCAGGCGATGTCCCGCATCCGGATGCTCAACGACGAGCTGCGCCTCGCCTACGACACGACCCTGTCCGCCCTGATGATCGCCCTGGACTACCGGGACAACGAGACCCAGGGCCACTCGATCCGGGTCGTCGAGTACACGGAACGCCTCGCCGAGGAGCTCGGCGTCGTCGAGCCGGAGCTGACCCACATCCGCCGCGGGGCGATGCTCCACGACGTCGGCAAGATCGGGATCCCCGACCGGATCCTGCGGAAGCCGGGCCCCCTCGACGACGAGGAGTGGGAGCTGATGAAGCTCCACCCGAAGCTCGGCTGGGAGATGCTCCGCGACATCGCCTTCCTCGAGCAGTCGGCGCGGATCGTCCTCGCCCACCACGAGCGGTACGACGGGAAGGGCTACCCGAACGGCCTCAAGGGGGAGGAGATTCCCCTGGGAGCCCGGATCTTCGCGGTGGCCGACACCTTCGACGCGATGACCTCCGACCGGCCCTACCGGAAGGCGCTCCCGTACTCCCGGGCGCGGCAGGAGCTGATCGACTTCGCCGGCACCCAGTTCGACCCGCGGGTCGTCGAGGCGTTCCTGCGGGTGCCGGAGTCGGAGTGGTGGGAGATCCGCGAGCGGTGCGCCCGGGAGATCGCCGACCGGACCGGTGCCGGGATCCCGCGCAGCCTCCTCGACCGCCTCGCCGAGCCGATCCCGGTCTGATCCCGGCCCTCCTTCCCGATCCGCGGTAGATTGCCCGGGACGGTCCCGCCCCCGGGACCG
>JAMOQA010000166.1 GCA_027064265.1 Acidobacteriota bacterium | reverse complement strand
GGCCCGTGACGTGCTGCCTCCCCGCGGCCCGGGCGAACTCCCGGGGACTCCACGGCCGGCGACCTTCCCGGTGCGCCAGCTCCTCGCCCGGCGCCGGGCCGGCCGCGCGGAGGCCTGCGCTCGCCTGGCTCGCCTGTTGCTCCGGCGAGCCGACCTGCCGCGGGCGGAAAGGGCCGCCGCCGCCCGGCACGGTGCCTGGGCGTATCTCGCCCTCGGGCGGGAGCGCGGCGCGGTGGAACTGCTCGCCCGCGAGGCCGACCACCTTCCCGGCCTCGTCCCGGACCCGATGGTGGACCCGCCCCTGCTCGTCGCCCTCTGGCCCGCTGCCGGGGCGTCCGATCCGGTTCGGCCCTGACCGGAACTGCCCGGGCGCCCCGCACCGATCTGCGCTCCCGCGAAACCCGGCGTACCATCTCGACGAGGTGCGGCCGCACCCGCCTTCGCACGCCCGCGGCCGTGCCCGTCACGTGCATCGGGTGGGCCGCTCGCCCCGCCGCGCCCGACGGCGTGGGCCCGTTGGCACCGATGGCCGGTCCGGAGAGGATCGGCAGGGGAGGTCCTGACCATGAGGAGGATCCTGCGTTCCGCGGCGGCGCTGGCCGTGGCCGCGATCGTGGCGCTCGCCGTCTGCCCGGCCGCGGTCGCCCAGGCCACCGGCCCGGACGCCGCCGGCACCGAGTTCCTGCTGGCCGTGCCCCCCGCCGAGGGGGCCGCCACCGCGACCCTGTGGGCCCTGCCCGCGGGGGAGGGGGAGACCGAGGTCCACGTCCGCGTCGAGGCGGCAGAGGACCGGGTCTACGACGAGACGAAGACGTCGACCGACGGCTCGCCGCTCCGGTTCGACCTGCCGGACTGGGCGCGGGTTGGCTCGGGAGACCAGCCCTTGGCGGTCGTCGTCACCGCGAGCGCCCCGGTGATCGTCGAGCTGGCCGAGCCGGCCGCCCCGGCGGTCTCCGGCGACGCCCTGCTCGCCTGGCCGACCGACGCCCTCGGCACCGCCTACCTGGTGGCGTCCCGGGACGGTGGCGAGGGACACGGGTTCGTCACGGTCGTCGCGACCGCGGACGGGACCGAGGTGACGGTCGTGCCGAGCGTGGCCCTCGCCGAGGGTCCCGCCGGCGAGCCGTTCACCTTCACCCTCGACCGGGGCCACGTCTACACCCTGGTCACCGACGAGGAGCATCCCGGCGACCTGACCGGGACGACGGTCGCGGCCACGGCGCCGGTGGCGGTGCTCGCCGGCCACACCTGTGCCGCCGTCCCGGCCGGGAGCGGCGCCTGTGACCTGCTGGCCGAGGCGCTGACGCCGGAGCCGACCCTCGGCCTCGTGGCGATGGTCGCCCCCGAGGAGGGCATGGCGGACGCCGAGCTGCGGGTCGTCGCCACCACCGACGGGACCGACGTCACCGCCAACGGGGAGCCGGTCGCCACCCTCGACCGGGGTGGTTTCGTCGACCTGCCGGTGACGGAGCCCACCCTCGTCGAGGCGACCCACGGGATCCTCGCCGTCTTCTACGGCACCGCGGCCGGCGCCGGCGACTCGGCCCGGGTCTACGGCGGGCCGTTCATGGTCCAGGTTCCGACCGTCGAGCAGGGCACGACGCCGGTCACGTACCTGCCGCACCCCGCCACCGGGGAGGCCCGCACGGTCGTCTTCCTGCGGGAGCGGGACGCCGCGAGCCTCCAGCGCGACGGCGTGCCGGTCGACACCTCCGGGTTCGCCGCCGTGGGCGGTTACCTGGTCGGCACACTGCCCGAGACCGGGGACGACCCGGTGACCCTCTCCGCGGACGGGCCCCTCGGGGGCTACACCTGGGGGCTCGCCGGCGAGGCGGGCTGGGGCCTGCCGCTGCCGGTGCTCGCCCTCGACGCCTCCACCGTGAACCATCCGCCGGTGGCGGACGCCGGGGACGACCGGCGGGTCGAGTGCGAGGGTGACGGAATGGCGACCGTCACCCTGGACGGCTCCGGTTCCCGTGACCCGGACGGGGAGGACGACATCGTCCTCTACCAGTGGTCCGAGGGGGACACCGTGCTCGGCGAGGGGAAGACCCTCGACGTGGAGCTCGACCTGGGGACCCACGAGATCACCCTGCTCGTCCGGGACGCCGCCGGCGAGGAGGACACCGACACCGTCGAGGTGACGGTGGTGGACACGACGCCTCCCGAGGGCGGCATCACCTACCCGGAGGACGGGGCCTGCTTCGGGCCGGACGCTCTCCCCGTGACGATCCAGGACGACTTCCACGACACCTGCCAGGACGAGCTGGAGCGGACGTACACACCGGTCGACCCGGCCGCCGAGGCCGCCGGCCAGTACGTCAGCCACGGCGACTGGCTCGTCACGCTGACCGCGACCGACCCCTCGGGGAACAGCGCCAGCGACCAGGTCGGCTTCACGATCGACACCGTGGCCCCGACGGTGGCCCTGCTCCACGGGGCCGGCGAGCAGTGGGTCTTCCCGCTGACCGTGCCGTTCACCGAGCTGTTCGCCGCGGCGGACGACGACGGTGCGGCCGGCGACGTGGTCCACGAGCTGATCGAGGTCGACGGGTGCGTCCTCTACGACGGGAACGAGTACGGCGACGGGGACGGGCTCCTCTCGGACGAGGAGGTCACCCTCGACATCGGCGCCCTGTGCCGGGCCGCCGAGCTGTGCCACCGCGAGACCTGGGAGTACCCGATCGTGAAGGTCCACGCCTGGGACTGCGGTGGCAACGAGGGCACCGCGTACGCCCAGGTGCCGGTCTCCTTCACGCTGGTCCCGGGCATCTGCCCGGCCGGCGGCAACGGCGGTGACCAGGGCGCCAGCGGCGGGTCCGGGAACGGCGGCGACCAGCAGCAGGGGGCCCAGCTCTCGAAGAAGGAGCGGAAGCGCCTCGAGAAGCAGCGCAAGAAGGCGGAGAAGCGCGCGCGGAAGCTCCAGAAGAAGCTCCAGCGCCAGATCCGCAAGGCCCAGAAGAAGGCCGAGAAGGCGCGGAGAAAGGCCGAGAAGCAGCGCCGCAAGGCCGAGAAGAAGGCCCGCAAGAAGCAGAAGAAGCACAAGGACTGACGCGGGCCTTCGACTTCACGAATGCCGCGGCCCCGGGGCGTCCCGCCCCGGGGCCGCTTTCCATCGCGGTAGGGGAACGGCCATGGGTGCCGCTGCGCGGCACACGGGCGCAGCACGCTGCGCCCCTACGGTCGCGCGGGGCGCGTTCGTTTCGTTCGCGCGCGAGACGTGAAGGCGTAGGGGTCCAGCGTGCTGGACCCGTGCGGTGCGAAGCACCGCCACGATGGTCGC
>JAMOQA010000165.1 GCA_027064265.1 Acidobacteriota bacterium | reverse complement strand
CGGGATCCGCGGGACGTCGACCGTGGAGCTCGCCTTCGACGGGACCCCGGTGCCGGTGGAGAACGTCCTCGGCACCCCCGGCGAGGGCCTGAAGATCGCCCTGCACACCCTGGAGACCGGGCGGCTCTCCCTCGGGGCCGGCGGCGCCGGCGCTTCGAAGGAGCTGGTCCGGATGGCGATCGAGCACGCCCGGGAGCGGAAGCAGTTCCGCCGGCCCATCGCCGACTTCGGGATGATCCGGGAGAAGCTCGGCCGGATGGCCTCCTGGGCGTACGCCGTCGACGCGGCGGTCTACCTGACCTCCGGGCTCCACGACAAGGCCGGGATCAACCTCTCGGTGGAGACCGGCTACTGCAAGGTGTTCGGCTCGGAGGCCCTCTGGCAGGTGGTCAACGACGCGATCCAGGTGGTCGGCGGGATCGGCTACATGGCCGAGTACCCCTACCAGCGCTACCTGCGGGACTCCCGGATCAACCTGATCTTCGAGGGGGCCAACGAGGTGATGCGCCTCGCCGAGACCCTGGTCGCCCTGCGGGAGCCGGGCACCCTGGTCACCCGGGCGGTCAAGGCCGAGAAGGAGGGCCTCGGCCGGGCGGCGATCGAGGAGATCCTCGGGTACGAGCGCCGGGTCGACCGGGCCGGCCTCCCGTCCTGGGTGGCGGATCCGCTGCGGGAGGACGGCGAGAAGCTCGCCGCGGCGATCGGCGCCTTCGCGGACAAGGTCGAGGAGATCGTGCGGAAGCACCGCCGGGCGATCCTCCGGGAGCAGTACACGATCCGGCGTCTCGCCGACGGGGCGATCCAGCTCTTCGGGGCGACCGCGTCCCTCTCGCGGGCCTCGACCCGGGTGGCCGAGGTCGGTCCCGAGCGGGCGGCCCGGGAGATCCTCCTCGCGAAGCGGTTCATCGACGAGGCCTGCCGCCGGGTGCGGTACGAGATCGACTCGATCGAGCAGCCCCAGGACCGCTGGGACGACGAGATCACCGAGCTGCTCAAGGAGGAGGGGCGGTACCCGGTCGGGTGGTGATCCCCGCCGGCGCCGCCGGGAGGTGAGGGATGGACCTGCTGGCCGGCCGCCAGGGGCTGGTCTTCGGGGTCGCCAACGAGCGGTCCTACGCCTGGCACATCGCGAAGGCCCTCGAGGGGCACGGCGCGCGGTGCGGGTTCCAGCACCTGCCCGGGGAGAAGAACCGGGCCCGGACCCGCCTGGCCGTCGAGTCCCTCGAGGTGGCCCGGGACCCCTGGATCTTTCCCTGCGACGCCACCCGCGAGGAGGACCTGGACGCGATCTTCACCGCCTGGGAACGGGACTGGGGGCGGCTCGACTTCGTCGTCCACTCGATCGCCTTCGCGGACAAGCGGTACCTGGTGCCGGGGAAGTTCGTCGAGACCCCGCGGGAGGCGTGGGACCTGGCCCTCGGGGTCTCGGCGTACTCCCTGCTCGCCATCGCCCGGCGGGCCCGCGACCTGATGACCGACGGTGGCTCGATCCTGGCGATGACCTACTACGGCTCGGAGAAGGTCGTCCCGGGCTACAACGTGATGGGCGTGGCCAAGGCCGCCCTCGAGTGCGCCACCCGCTACCTGGCGGCGGAACTCGGCGAGCGGGCGATCCGCGTCAACGCGATCTCCGGCGGGCCCCTGCGCACCCTCTCGGCGATGGGGATCCGCAACTTCCGCTCGATCCTCGGCCACACCGCGAAGCGCTCTCCCCTCGGCCGCAACGTCGAGGGACGCGACGTCGGCGGCACCGCGGTCTTCCTCGTCTCCGACCTCTCCGCCGGCATCACCGGCGAGGTCTTCCACGTCGACTGCGGCGCCTCGATCATGGCGGGGTGATCACGGCGGCCGGACGGGTCCCGCCGGTCAGGACGAGGCGACGGCGATCAGCAGGACGCCCGCATTGCCAAGGGCGTGGGCGAGCCAGGGTGCGACGAGGCGCCCGGTCCGTGCCCGGAGCAGGCCCGCGATCACGCCGAACCCGAAGGTGACGCCGACGACCACCGGCACCGGGAGGCCCTGCTGGCCCGCGTGGAGCAGCCCGAAGAGGATGGCGGGAAGCAGGATCCCGGTCCGGGGGCCGACCAGCTCCGTCGCCAGCTCCTGGAGCCGGCCGCGGAACCAGAGTTCCTCCCCGAGGGGAGCGAGCCCCACCGCCAGGAACCAGGGCAGGGGCGAGCGGGGGTCGGCACCCGGGAAGGGCGGTTCCCCCCCGCGGCCCAGGGCCCAGGTCGCCCCCGCCGAGAGGGCGAGGAAGGCGAGGGCCCCCGCCAGCGCGAGGGGCAGGTCGACCGCCCGGGGCCGGAACCAGGCGAGGAGCCTTCCCCGCTCCCGGAACGCCGTCCACCCGGCGAACGCCAGCGGCAACGCTCCCGTGACGAGAAATGCGGCCCAGGCCCACGGCCGCCTCCTGAACTTCGCGCTGGCAATCTGCCCCTCGTGCTCCTCCATCACCCGGCGGATCGCCCCCGGGTCGGGGGCCTCGACCCTCGTGCCGTCCCGCAGGACGAACGTTGCGGACTCCCAGGGAGGCAGGATCCGCTCCGGCAGCAGGCCAGTCGAGATGGCGCACAACCCGACGCCGAGGAAGCCGACCACCAGCACGTCGACCATGAGCGTCAGCAGGAGCCTCGTCCAACCTCGCATCGTCATCGTTGCCCCCCAAGGCACGGCCTTGTCTCCGGTCTGCTCCTGGCCGTGTCGTGGAAGCAGCGCCGTCGAGCATAACGCAGGGGGCGCCCGGGGGTACGGCCCGCCCCCGGGCGCGTCCGGTCGCTGGCCATTGCTCTCGCCGGAATCACCTCCGTCCGAGCTGCCACCATTGCCGCCGATGTGGTCGCCGTTCGACTCGTTCCCCTGGCAGGCGCACTCGCAGGATCCGCCCATGCCGCAGGCGTCCGTCGAGGTGGCGGAGGCGACGCCGGCATCCCCGCAGATCGATTCGCACTTGTCCATGCAGATCGTTTCGGCCACGAGATGCCCACCGATGCACCCAGGCCCGATGAGGATGGGAATCACCCACGCCGCGTTCGGGTGGACGATCATCCCGCCCCCCACCAGGCGGAAGCGGGCGGTCGTGCCAAGGTTCAGGTTGCGCAGGACGATGCGGCCGTCCCGGTGGAGGGAAGCCCGGAACACGCTGGAACCCCCGAGTCCGCCGTGGGTGCGGCGGTAGATGACGTGCTCCGTCCACGACGAGGACGAACGGGCAGACGGCTGGCAGCCGGTCGTGCTCGCGGTGACCTCTGCGGCAGGCTTCACGTACGTGTTTCCCATGCTCCCGCTGGAGGCCCTCCTCC
>JAMOQA010000164.1 GCA_027064265.1 Acidobacteriota bacterium | reverse complement strand
CCGACGGGCGGAGGGCGTGGCGGATCGTGATGCCGAGTCCCTTCGCGATCTCGGGGAGGTAGAGCTTCTCGGCGAGGGTCAGCTCCCTGCGCTCGACCTTCACGGCGGCCTCCTGGCTCGCGGCGCGGGCACGGATGGCGGGTTGCCCGGCACGGAAGGAGGATTCTACGGGGGGCGGTTCCGCCCCGTCAACGCGCCGCCAGCTCCTTCTCGAACGCGGTCAGCGCGTCCAGCACCCGCCCCCGCAGCTCGTCCAGCGTGCCGTCGTTGACGACGACCCTGTCGGCGAGCGCGAGGGTCCGTCCCAGCTGCTGGGAGTTCGGATCGTCCCGGTTCTCCTCGGCCTCCCGGGCCCGGAACTCCTCGAGGGTCGGGCGTTCCCCCTCCCGGGCCCGCTCGACGGCCCGGCGCCAGCGGAGCTCCAGGGGAGCGTCGACGCCCAGCAGCCGAAAGTCGTCCCGCCGCCGGAGGACCGCCACCTCGGCCGGGGAGCGAATCGAGTCGACGACGACCCGGTCGCCGAGGCGGGGCAGGATCCGCTCGGCCAGCGCCCCCGGGCCCTCCCGCTCGCGGATCTCCCGCCCGAGGGCGATCAGCGTCTCGCGGACCGGGGCGAGCCCCCGGGCCCGGGCCTCCTCGCGGACGATGTCGGAAAGGGAGACGACGTCGAAACCCCGCTCCGCGAGGATCTCCGCCACCTGGCCCTTGCCGGCGGCGTTGGGACCGGTGAGGCCGACGATCAAGGAGGGGACCCCGCCTACTCCCAGCGCTTGCGCGGATCGACGTCGATCCCGTCCCGCACCTTCTTCCTCGGCTGGACCTGCTGCGGCATCCCGAGCCGCGTCGCCGGCGCGCGCCGCACGGGGCGGCCGGCGGCCGACGTGGTCCCGGCTGGCGGCGTCACCTGCCCGCCCCCGGCGACCTGCGCCCCCGCCCAGATCGGGACCCCCTCGCCGGTCCCCTGGGCCGCCTGGGTGATGTCGACGCTGCCCTTGTACCGGAAGCCGACCGAGATCTTCTTGTGCTGCTTGCCGGAGAGCACGCCCTTGGCGACGACCTTCGCCGGGTACCCCGCCTCGCCAAGCAGGCGCTTGTACCCGCGGAGCTGGTTCGCCGACGGTCCGCGCCCGGAGTGGCGGCTCTCGAACCGTCGGTGGGTCACCTTGAACCCGGTCTTCGCTTCCTTGATCAGCGCCCGGGGGAAGCCGATCTCGCTGCCGTCCGCCAGGGTCAGGTAGGCGATCTCTCCCTCGTAGCGCACCCGCTGCACCACCAGCACCTGCCCGTTCTTGAACTCGATCCGCTGCCCGGCGAGGGCGGGCACGGCGAGGGCGAGGATCGCCAGGAGGACGAGCAGGAACGACGTCCGGCGAATGCCGCTGGATACGAGCGAACCGTTCATCCTCATCCTCACCTTCCTCCGCACACGGGTCCCCGGGGGATCCGCGCCTCCTTCATGTACCGCGAACCGGCCGCCGCCGCCATCGGAACGGGGGGCGCGGTCCATCCGGCCCCGCTATCATGCCACGCGGAGGTGGCCTCGATGCGACGAATCCTTGCCGTCCTGCTCGTCCTTGCTGCATCCGCCCCGCTGGCCCCGGGGCCCGCCGCCCTCGCGGGCGCGAAGAAGGCCCCGCCGCGGATGGACCTCAAGCTCGCCCAAGATCCGCCGAAGGCTGCGGTGGGCGAGGACTTCCGGCTCTCCGTGACGGTCGTACCCCCCGAGGGGATCAAGCTGAACCGCTACCCCGGCATCACCCTCGAGATCGCGAAGGCGCCGGGCATCGCCCTCTCGTCGAAGACGGCGTTCGTCGGCTCGAAGAAACCGATCACCGACCCGGAGAAGTTCGGGTTCCACGAGATCCCCCCGCTCGTGCTCCGCGGCAAGGTCGAGAAGGGCCGGGCGGGCACCCGGTATCTCGAGGCGACGCTGAAGTTCTTCTACTGCGTCAAGAAGAGCGGCTACTGCGCCCCCGGCGAGCAGAAGGTCCGCCTGCCCCTCTACGTGCGCTGAGGCCGGTCCCCGGCCTCGAGGCGGAGCCCCCGCCCGGTCGGCCGGGCCGGGGACGGATCTCCCCCGGCCTCCCGCACGGCCGCCGCGATCCGCGCGCGCCGGTCCGGCGGCGCCAGGATCACGGCGTACCCCCCTCCCCCGGCCCCGCAGACCTTCTCCCCCAGCGCCCCCGCGCGCCGGGCCGCCCCGAGGATCGCCTCGAGGGCCGGCGTCAGCACCAGGGGGGACCAGTCGGCCCGGGCCGCCATGTCCTCCCGCATCGCCCGCCCGAGGGCCCGCAGGTCCCCGGCCACCAGGGCCTCCGCCGCCCGGGACCCCGCCCGGGCGACCTTCCGGAAGGCCCGGACGGCGGCGGCATCCCCCTCGATCCGCCGCCGGAAGAGGTCCCAGTTGGAGACGCCCGAGCTGCGTCCCTTCCCCGAGTCGACCAGCAGGAGGCATTCCCGCAGGGCGGCCAGCGCCGCGCCGGCGAGGCGCGCGACGCGCGCGCCTCCCGGCCGGTGCGCGAGCACGACGATCCCGCCCCGGAGGGCCGCCTCGTGGTCCTGGGTCCCCGTCGGGATTCCCAGCACCCGGGCCTCCAGGTCCCGGACCAGGGGAACGAGGGAAGGGCGCCGCACCGGGAGCCCCGCCGCGGCCCGGCAGGCGGCGGCCGCGGCGACGCCGAGGGCGGAGGAGGTTCCGAGGCCGGAGCCCGCCCGGACCGGGCTGCGGGTGGCCAGGCGCAGCGGGACACCCGGGGCCGCCGCCCGGGAGGTCCGCTCGAGCAGCTCGAGGGGCCCGGGCCGCCCGGCGGAGAGCGCCCCGGGGTCGACGGAGCGCTCCTTCCGCAGGTCCTCGGCCCGGAGCTCGAGGCGTCCCGTCCGCCGGGACGGCCCGGCAACCGCCTCGACCCGCAGGTCGACGGCCACCGCCACCGTCGCCCCGCCGTCCTCGAGGAGCCCGAGGGGCCACAGGTCCAGCGTCCCCCCGGCCAGGTCGGCCCGGAGCGGGGCGGTGGCCCGGACGGTGCGCAGCGCGTCTCGCGTCATCCCTTCCCTCCCCGGCGGCCCCGGCGGGCCGCCTCCTCCACCCAGTCGTCCAGGGGCCCCACGCGGTGCTCCCACCCGTGGGCCCGGGCCGCCTCCATCGCCCGCCGCCGGAGCGGCCCGAACCGGGCCGGCTCGAGCAGCCACAGGGAGAGCCGGGCGAGCAGGTCCCGGTCGGTGCGATAGAGGCAGTGTTCCCGGAGGTCGGCCGGCAGGATCTCCGGGTAGGAGAGCCGGTCCGGGAGGAGCGGCACGCAC
>JAMOQA010000163.1 GCA_027064265.1 Acidobacteriota bacterium | reverse complement strand
ATCCGGTGCAGCACGAGGGAATCGCCGCCCGCCCGCCAGCTTCGGCGTATCTTCATGGGCGGGAGGTGAGGCATGTTTCGTCCCGCTGCGTGCGTTGCGTTCTCCTTCCGTTCGTTCCCGTTCGCGGTGGCCGCGCTGGCGACCGTCCTCGCGTTCGCGGCGCCGCCGGCGGCGGCCCAGTGGACCGACGACCCGGCAGCGAACACGCCGATCGCCGTGAAGCCCGGCCAGCAGGTTCAGCCGAAGGTCGTCGCCCTCGCGGGGGGCGGGACCTACGTGTCCTGGTTCGACAACGATCCCGACGGCAGCCCGGCGGGCGGGTACGACGTGTACCTGCAGCGCCTCGACGCGAACGGGAACCGGCTCTGGGCCGAGGGCGGCGTCCTGCTCGCCGACCGCGGTTTCTCGTCGACCGAGGACTACGACCTCGACGTCGATGCCGCTGACCACGCCCTCGTCGCCTTCCGGGACGACCGGTTCGGCGGGGTCCAGGTGACGGTCCAGCGGGTGGCGCCGGACGGCACCCTCGCCTGGGGCCCGAACGGCGTCCAGGTGACCACCGGCGACGCGGTGCGCCACTCCCCGAAGGTCGCCGGCTGCACCGACGGGGACATCGTCGTCGCCTGGACGGAGGACGGGGAACTCTGGCTCCAACGGCTCGGTCCGGACGGCACGCCGAAGTGGGGGCCGGGCCTCCAGATGCGGCCCCCCTCGGGGACGACCTACGACCTCGCCGACCTGCACGGGTCCGACGACGGCGCGGTGATCGTCTCGTGGGTGCATACCCTGGGCTGGGGGGGCGAGCGGCACCTCTACGCCCAGAAGCTCGACCCGGCCGGCGCGCCGCTGTGGGGCACGGCGCCCGTGAAGGTCCTCGAGTCCGGCTCGCTCCAGATGGGGAACTTCCCGGAGTTCGTCCCCGACGGCCACGGGGGCGCCGCCTTCGCCTGGTACACGATCTCGCCCCTCCAGGTGTGGGCCCAGTGGGTCCGCGCCGACGGCACCGAGGCCTACCCGCACAACGGGGCCCTCGCCTCCACCGAGGAGGTCGAGCACACCTCCCCCGCCGTCGCCTTCGATCCCGGGTCGAACTCGCTCTTCGTCTACTGGTCAGAGCGGGACGCGTACGGCGCCGAGGGGATCTACGGCCAGCGGTTCGACGAGAGCGGGAACCGGCTGTGGGGCGACTTCGGGGCGCCGGTCGTCGCGCGGGACACCGACGCGGAGCGGAAGTCGGCCCGCACCCTGGCGGACGGGACCGAGACCCACGTCTACTGGACCCACAGCCACGGCTGGCAGCAGGACACGCTGCGGGGTGCCCGGGTCGACGGGGAGGGCCACGTGATCGCCGGTCCCTTCGACGTGTCGTCCCTTGAGACCGGCAAGTTCGACCTCGACGCCGCGCTAGACGCGAACCGGGTCGCGGTCCTCGCCTGGTCCGACGCCCGGAACGACGACGGCGACATCTACGGGCAGAACGTCAATCCCGACGGGAGCCTCGGCCCCGGGGGCGGCGGCGAGCCCCCCTCGGAGGTCTCCCCGCCGGGCTCGAGCGAGCCGCTGCGGTTCACCGACAAGGTGACCCTCGTGTGGGAAGAGGGGTCCGCGTCGGGGTCCGACCGGTTCAACCTGTACCGGGGCGACCCCGGGGACCTGCCCGCCGGAGATGCCGGCTCGTGCCTCCAGCACGACCTGCCCGACAACACGGCCACCGACGAGGAGATCCCCGACCCGCCGGGCACCGCGTTCCAGTACCTGGTCGCCGGGGTGAACGACGCCGGGGAGGGCCCCCTCGGGGACGCCTCCGACGGAACCCCGCGCGAGCCGGGGGATCCCTGCCCGTGACCCGCTCGTAACCGACCGGCGTCCCCGGGCATCTTTCCCCTCCCCGGGGGCGGGCCGACCCGAAACCGTTCGGAGGAGGCAGGATGCCTGCCGAACGGTGTTCAGCCGACCCCCGCCCCCTGGCAAAGGCCCTCCGGCGGAGATTCCGGTTGCACGGGGAGGCGTTTGGTTCTATAAAGCACGGTCGCCGTCGACACCTGGGGCGGCGGTGTGAGGGTTGGCGCCACCGAGCGCCTGGGTAGAACTGGGCGTTTCGTTCCTGAACGCCGCTTCGGGGGCAGGCACTGTCTGCCCGAATGGGGGATGGGCCTGTGGCATCGATCGGATCCCACTGCATCCTCGAGCTCTACGACTGCCCTCCGGGACTCCTCGACGATCCCATCTACATCCGCGACGCCCTGCGCGAGGCCGCCCGCGAGGCGGAATCCACGCTCCTGGGGGAGCTGCACCACGTGTTCGAGCCCCAGGGGGTGACCGCCCTCGTCCTCCTCGCGGAGTCCCACATCTCCATCCACACCTGGCCGGAGCTGGGGTACGCCGCCGTCGACGTCTTCACCTGCGGCGCGCACACCAGGCCGGAGAAAGCCTGCGACTTCCTCGTGCGGAAGCTCCAGGCCCGCCGGCACCAGCTGCGGAAGCTGCCCCGGGGCGGGAAGGCCCCGGAGGTGCGGCCGGACCGCTGCCCCGCGCCCGCGGTCGGTACCGGCGAGACCCCGGGTGAGGCGCCGGAGGAGGCCTGCTTATGCCGGGTGCGGAGCTTCGCGCGGATTACTGGCTGAACGAGTACATCACCCCTTGGGACATCTACCAGCACGGGCTCACGCGGATCCTCGTCCAGAAGCGGACCCGCTTCCAGGAGATGTCCATCGTCGAGACCGGGGCCTACGGCAAGGCCCTCGTCCTCGACGGCAAGTGGCAGTCCTCCACCGGTGACGAGTTCCTCTACCACGAGCCGCTGGTCCACCCGGCGATGCTCGTGCACGGGAGCCCGCGCCGCGTCCTCGTCCTCGGCGGGGGCGAGGGAGCGACGGTCCGCGAGGCCCTGCGCTGGAAGACCGTCGAGAAGGTCACGATGGTCGACATCGACGGCGAGGTGGTCGAGGCCTGCCGCGAGCACCTGCCGGAGATGCACCAGGGGGCCTTCGACGACCCGCGCACCGAGCTGATCATCGGCGACGCCCTCGAGGTCCTCGACCAGGACGAGGGGGCCTGGGACGTCATCGTCTCGGACCTCTCCGACCCGATCGAGGAGGGCCCCTCGTACAAGCTCTTCACGCGGGACTACTTCGAGAAGGTCCGGCGGGCCCTCGCGAAGGACGGCGTCTTCGTCGTCCAGGCAGGCCCGGTCGCCCCGGCGGAGATCCGCCTCCACGCGCGCCTGGTGCGGACGGTGCGGACGGTCTTCCCCAACGTGGTCTCCTACGCGAGCCACGTGCCGACCTACGGCTCGCCCTGGG
>JAMOQA010000162.1 GCA_027064265.1 Acidobacteriota bacterium | reverse complement strand
AGGAGTTCCTCGTCCTCGACCTCGTGACCCGGGACCACCCCGAGGACCTGGAAACACCGGACCATGTCCTCCGGCGGCGCCGGGACGCGCTGCTCTCCCGCCTCCCCTGGCATCCTCCCCGGGCCCTGCGCCGCCGGGAGGAGATCCTCGCGGCCGCCCGGCAACGCGCCGAGGACGAGGAGGCGGCGGCGCGGCAACGGGCGGCGCACCCCCGGGAGGTCCCGTGCGCGTCGTGAGCCTGGTCCCCTCCCTCACCGAGACGGTTGCCACCCTCGGCGGAGCCGACCTCCTGGTCGGTCGCACGAGCTTCTGCCCCCGGGTGCGGGGCCCGGCCGGCCCGGTCCCTGCCCTCGGCGGAACGAAGACGCCGGACCTCCAGCGGATCCTCGACCTCGCCCCCGACCTCGTCCTCCTCGACCGGGACGAGAACCGCCGCGAGGACGCCGACGCCCTCCGGGCCGCGGGGATCGAGCTGCTGGTGGCGGAGGTCGCGGATCCCCGGGACGTGCCGGCATTCCTCCGGGACCTCGCCAGGCAGCTCGACCTTCCGGCAGGAAGGGACGAAGCGTCGCGGCTCGAGGAAGCCCTCGCCGCCCTCCCGCCGCCCCCGGAACACCCGCCCGGGGCCCTCGTGCCCGCCTGGCGCGACCCGTGGGTGCTGGTCGCCCGCGAGACATACGCGGGAAACCTGCTCGACTTGCTGGGCCTCGCCGTCGTCCCGGAAGGACCGCCGCGCTACCCCCGCCTCCCCCTCCCGGAAGCGGCGGCGCTCCGCCCGGAGCTGGTGCTCCTCCCGGACGAACCGTACCGCTTCACCCGGAACGCGGCCGCGCCCCTCCTCGACGCGATCGCGACCGCCCGGGGGACCCCGCCGCGCGCAGTCCCCCTCGACGGCCGCGACCTCTTCTGGTACGGCGCCCGCACCCGGGAGGCCCTCGCCCGCCTCTCCCGGAAACTCCGGGGAGAATCCCCTGACGGCCCCCCGTCTACGCGTTGACGAAGCGCCCCGCGCGCACGGAGCCGACCAGGCCGAAGGCGAGGAACGTCGCGACCATCGCCGAACCGCCGTACGAGAGGACCGGCAGCGGCACCCCGATGGTCGGCAGGACCCCCGTCACCATCCCCAGGTTGATGAAGATCTCCCCGGCCCAGAGCGAACCCACGCCGACGGCGAGGAACGTCCCCAGGTGGTCCTGTGCGAGGGCGGCGGTGCGGAACGTGCGCAGGAGGAGCGACAGGTAGACCCCGAGGACGAAGAGCACCCCGACGAACCCGGTTTCCTCGGCGATCACCGCCAGGATGAAGTCGGTCTCCCGGGCCGGCAGGAAGTCGAGGCGGGACTGGCTGCCCCGGAAGAGTCCCTTGCCGGTCACCCCGCCGGACCCGACCGCGATCCGCGACTGGATCACCTGGTAACCGGTCCCCGAGGGGTCACGGGAGGCGTCGAACACCGTCAGGATCCGCTCCTTCTGGTAGGGCTTCAGGACGAAGAACCAGGCGACCGGGGCGGCGAGGGCGGCGACCAGGGCGAGGGAGACCAGCACCCGGGGGCGGATCCCCGCGAGCCACGCGACGCCGAGGAAGAGCGGGCCGTAGGTCAGCGCCGTTCCCAGGTCGGGCTGCAGGGCGATCAGCACCACCGGGGCGCCGACGATCAGGGCGAGCCGGACCAGGCGTCCGAAACCGAGCTTGCCCGGGGCACCGGACAGGTAGGCGGCCGCCGCCAGCACGGTGATCGCCTTCATCGGTTCCGAAGGCTGGAGCCGGACCGGCCCCAGCTCGAACCACGATCGTGCCCCGGCGATCGGCCGGGCGACCAGCGGCAGGAGCGCCAGGGTGACCAGGCCCGCCCCGTAGAGGAGCCAGGCGTTGTCCGCCCAGTCGTGGTAGTCGATCCGCTGGACGATCCAGTAGACGGCGATGCCGATCAGCAGCCAGGCGGCCTGGCGGGCGGCGGGACCGGTCCACGGGTCGGGGTGCCGCGCGTGGGTCGCCGAGGCCACCGCGACCACGCCGACGAGACCGAGGACGACGAGGTGAGCGAGGGTCCCGAGGTCGTCGTCACTTCTTTGCCAGCGCACCGGTTCCCTCCCCGGCCCCCCGGGGGTGCCGTTCCAGCCAGCGGCGCAGCACGAGGGACGCGATCGGGGCCGCCGCCTCCCCCCCGTGGCCCCCGTGCTCGACGAGGATCGCCCAGGCCAGCTGGGGATCGTCCGCCGGGCCGAACCCGATGAACCAGGCGTTGTCCCCCGGGTCCTCCTCCGCGTCCCGGGAGACGACCTGCGCGGTCCCGGTCTTCCCGGCCACCACCACTCCCGGCACCCGCGCCCGGCGCGCGGTGCCGTGGTCCGACTCGACCACGTCGATCATCGCCGCCCTCACCTGCTCGATCGTCCCGGGATGGAGACCCAGGGGGACCGGGGCGACGTTCCCCTCGCCTCCCACCCGCAGGTGCGGGTGAACCCGGGACCCGCCGTTGGCGATCGCCGCGGCGACCACCGCCATCTGGAGGGGCGTCACCTCGAGGGGACCCTGGCCGATGGCGACGGAGATCGTCTCCCCCGGGTACCAGGGCTCGCCCCGGGTGCGGCGCTTCCAGGCGTCGTCGGGCACGATCCCGGCCGCCTCGCCGAGGAGCGGGATCCCGGTGCGGGATCCCAGCCCGAACCTCCTCGCCCAGGCGGCGATCCGCTCGATCCCCAGCCGCTGGCCCAGGGTGTAGAAGAAGATGTTGCACGAGCGGACGATCGCCTCCCGCAGGTCGACCTCCCCGTGGCCCCAGGTGCGGTGGCAGTGGAACGTCCGTCCGTAGAACCGCGCCGCCCCGAGGCAGCGGATCCGCTCCCCCGGCGCCAGCATCCCCTCCTCGAGGGCGGCCACCGCCATCACGATCTTGAAGGTCGAACCCGGCGAGTAGACGCTGCCGACCACCCGGTCGTGGAGGGGCCGGCGCGGGTCCTCGGTGAGCCGGGCCCATGCCGCCGGGGTCAGGCGTCCCTCGAACAGGTTGGGATCGAAGCTCGGGCCGGAGTAGAGCCCCCGCACCGCGCCGGTGCGCGGGTCGAGGAACACCGCGGCGCCCGCCCGGTCCCCGAACGCCTCCCGCAGGTCGCGCTGGAGAGCGGCCTCCAGGGTGAGACGGACCGCCCGGCCGTGGCGCGCCGGCTGGAGCACCGTCACCTCGCCGAGGGGCCGCCCCCGGGCATTGACCTCCTCGAGCACCCACCCCGGCTTCCCGCGAAGCTCCCGGTCCCAGGCCCGCTCGACGCCGGTCCGGCCGACCCGGTCCCCGGGCAGCAGGTC
>JAMOQA010000161.1 GCA_027064265.1 Acidobacteriota bacterium | reverse complement strand
TCGACGTTCTTCCAGACGTTGAGTACCGACCCGCAGGTGGTATCGACCCGGACGCAGCCGATCGTCCGCAGGCGTTCCATCTGGTCCACCGGGAGTCCGAAGGCGGGGACGAGGACGACGTCCTCCGGGCGGAGGTCGTCCCAGCCGAGGGTCGACCCGTAGCTCCCGTCGAGGAACTCCACCCCCAGGTCCCGCAGGCGCCGGTTCACCTTCGGGTTGTGGATGATCTCGCCGGTGAGGAAGAGCCGCCGGTCGGGAAACCGCTTCCGCGCCTCGTAGGCGTAGTTGATCGCCCGCTCGACCCCGACGCAGAACCCGAACTCCTTGGCGAGCCGGACCGTGACGCCCGGCCAGCGAAGAACGCCTCCTTCCCGGCGGGCACGCTCGACCAGGGGCGAGGCCCAGTCCCTCGCGAGGTCTCCCGAGACCTCCTTCCGCAGGCCGAATCCCTTCCGGTACAGCTTCTCCTCGCCCATGGGGCCATCCTGCCCCGGGTGGGGTTCCGCCGCCAACCGGCCCGGACAAGTTTGGCCCCCCGGCGCTCGTGGGGGGGGAGGGATGCGCCGGGGGGCCGGATGCCACGAAACGGTGGGTCACGTCTGGGAGTGGGCACCGACGGGCTGGGGGGAGGAAAACCCGCCGGCTCCATCTCCCGGTCAGGAGGATCTTGACCCTGACGATACCGTCAACGCCGAAGTGTCACAGTCCGGAACGGGACGGGGTGCTGCATATTCACCGCACAAATTGCGCCGACCCCGTCCGCACCCTACTGCTCGCTGGACTTCTCCTCGAGCGGCAGGTCGAAGAACCGGCACATCTGCTCGCGGACCGCGCGGACGTGATCCGGGTGGAGGACGTTGACCCGGTACTCGTTGAGGATCCGGGTCTGGATCGTCATCCACTCGTTCCAGCAGGAGGAGCAGACCGTCTCCCGGACCTCGCGGCCGAGGTCGCCCGGCCACGGCTCCCAGTCGAGCCGGGGGGCGTCGGACCGCCCGCAGCGGCGGCAGGTCCAGGCGTTCTCGCTCGCGGCCATCGCTCGCTCCTTCCGCCCGGCGGGACCCGGGCGCGGCCCGCATGATGCCCCGGGCCCGCCCATCGCGCCAGTCGCGCCCGCCGCGCGGCTACTGCTTCGCCACGCGGAACGGGACTTCCTTGGTCACCGTGCCGCCCCCGACGTTGTCCTTGACCGTCACGACGATCTTGTAGTCGGTCAGCGGGTAGACGTCGGCGATCTTCAGGAACCACGCCTGGACCGGCTGGCTCTTCTTCGCCGCCTGCCGCCCCGCCTTGACCCAGCCCCGCTTCGGGTGCCGGTAGTGGATCTCGTAGGCGACCGCGAGGTCCAGGCTGCCGTCGTCCTTCTTCCCGGCCCCGAGGACCTCGTAGAAGATCGCGAGCTCCTCGCCCCGGTGCAGGACGTCGTCCGGTCGCGGCACGACCTCCATGCCGCTCACCCGGAACGGCCCGAACGGCTCCCCTTCCTTCACCCGGTCGACCTTCGCCGCCAGCACGACGCTGGAAAGGCGGAACGTGTCGCCTCCCATCCGGGCGACGATCTGCTCCCCGGCGAACCCGAGGTGGCTGTTCCCCTCGGCGTCGGTCCAGCCCCCGGCCAGGGCGTAGCGCCCGGGGGGCAGGGTCCGGGCCGCCTGGGCGATCCAGGTGTTCCCCACCTTCCGGACCTCGAACGGGAACTCGTCGGTCCCGAGGGCCCGGGCCTCGTCCGGGGCCCCGTCCTCGGGACGCATCAGGGCGACGAGGCGGGTCCCCTCCGGCGGGCGCTCGTCCATGAAGAACGTCACCATCGCGAAGGTTCCCTCGCCCGCCGCGGGGAAGTAGTAGATCCGCGCCCGCCAGCCGGCGCCTCTCTCCGGCTGCTCGCCGGCGAGGACCTTCTCGCAGGCCTGCCAGAGGAACTTCCGCCAGGCAACCTTCGCGAGCTCCGCCCTCTGCTCCGGGGTCAGCTCGCACCCCTTCTCGCGAAACGCCCGCGCGAGGGAGGCGAGGAGCGGCACCGGGTCCCGCGGGGCCAGGTCGAGGAGCTCACCCTCCCCGGCCGGGACCGGAACGTCCTTGCCGGCGAAGACCCACCGGTACCCGTCCCGGAAGAACGCCAGCGTGCGGATCCCGCCGGCGGTCCCCTCGGGGTAGACCCAGACCTCGGCGGGTTCCTCGATCTCCTCCCGCTTCACCCGGGCCTTCACCACCCTGTCCGGCGGGCCGAGCAGGACGTGGAACTTCCCCCGCACCACCGCCCAGCCCGGGATTCCCTCCCCCTCGTAGGCGCGGAGGGCGTCCTCGACCCGGTTCCAGAACTCGTCGCGGACCGGGTTCGATCCTTCCGGGCAGTTCCGGGCGGCGTCGAACCAGAACCTCTCGATGAAGAGCCGCCGCTCCCGCTCGGTCGCGAGTTCCTCGTAGGTGACGATCTCCTCCGGCGTCAGCAGGAGGAGGGCCACCGGGCCGCGGGTGAACCCGAGCACCGGCCGGTCCCACACCTGGCGCTGGGTCCAGCGGGTGAACCCGCCGGTCCCGGCGTCTTCGCCGGCCGCCGTCGCGGGCTCCTGGGCGAGGACGAGGGCCGGGACGGCCACCAGCAGGACGAGGAACGGAACGAGGGCGCGGACGATCTTCATGCGAACCTCACTCCGGGCGGTGGGGGGTTCTCCGCCCGGCCACGGAAGGCGGGTACTCTACCATCCGCCGCCACTTCCGGGCATCCCCGACCTGTCGCCCTCTCGCGGCAGCTGGCCCGCACCGGGCCGCGGCCTTCTCCTTGCCACCTGCCGCTCGGCCCGGGCAGAATCCCGCCATGCACCACGTCCGATCCCGTCGGGCCGCCGCGAGCGTCCTGGTCACCGTCGAGGTCGGCTCCGAACCGGACCTGGTCCGGCGGCGCGTCGAGCGGCTCGGGGTGACCTTCCCCGTCGTCCTCGACCGCGACGGCGTGCTCGCCCGGCGATGGGGGGTGGATCGCTACCCGACGACGCTCCTCCTCGCGGACGGCTGCCGCCTCCGCGAGACCCTCCCCGGCTTCGGGCCGGAGATCGAGCTCCGCGCGCGCCGGCTCCTCGCGCGGGCCCGCGGGGGCGGTCCCTGACGCGGTCGCGGCGGGGCACGACCACTCGCACCCCGGGCGAGGGGTCGTCCCGGTTGCCCGGCGGGGGGCCGGTGCTAGAATGCGGCCTCCGTCGCCGCCCGCGGCGACGGGAGTCCCCCGGTCGGGGCGTGGCGCAGCCTGGTAGCGCACTCGCTTGGGGTGCGAGTGGTCGCCGGTTCAAATCCGGCCGCCCCGACCATCT
>JAMOQA010000160.1 GCA_027064265.1 Acidobacteriota bacterium | reverse complement strand
GTCGACGTGACGGTGAAGCTCGGCGAGCGGAAGGTCGGGCTCGACGAGGAGACGGGGCCCGCGTCGCCGCGCCGGCAGGAGGAGGAGGACGAGGGAAGCGCCGAGGCGCTCGGGATCCGGGTCGTCCCCCTGCCGCCGGGCTGGAAGAAGACCCTCGCGAAGAAGGGAATCGATGGGGGCGTGCTCGTCGACGACGTCGACCCGGCCTCGGAGGCGTGGCGCAAGGGCGTGCGCCCGGGGTTCGTCATCGCCGACGTCAACGGGAAGGCGACCCCGTCCGTGAAGGCCTTCCGCGAGGCGACGGCCGACATCGAGCCGGGGCAGGTCGTGCGGCTCCGGGCGGTCCTGCGGGACGGGGAGGAGCTGTTCCTCTTCTTCCGTGCCCCGCGGAAGTGAGTCTCGCCATGCGCGAGAGCCTGCGCGGGGCCACGATCCTCGTCGTCGACGACGAGCCGGCGATCCGGGATGCGCTGCGCATGATCCTCGAGTACGAGGGGTACGCGGTGCGGGAGGCTCCGGATGGCGAGGCGGCGGTCCGGGCGGTCGCGGAGGACCGCCCGGACGCCGTCCTCCTGGACATCCGGATGCCCCGAAGGGACGGCCTCGCGGCCCTGCGGGAGATCCGGAAGGTTGCGCCGGGGGTGCCCGTCCTGATGATCTCGGGCCACGGCACGATCGCGACGGCGGTGGAGGCGCTCCGGGAAGGGGCGGCCGACTTCCTGGAGAAGCCCCTCGAGCGGGACGTGGTGCTGCGGCGTCTCGAGCACGTCCTGCGGGCGAGCCTTCCCCCGGAAGAAGAGGACGAGCGGTGGAAGATCGTCGGCAGCTCCCCGGCGATCGAGCGGGTCCGGGACTTCATCCGCCGGGCGGGGCAGGCCCACGCGACCGTGCTGATCACCGGGGAATCCGGCGTGGGCAAGGAGCTGGTTGCCCGGGCGATCCACGCGGCCTCGCCCCGGGCCTCCGGCCCCTTCGTCAAGGTCAACTGCGCGGCGATTCCCGACGAGCTGATCGAGTCCGAGCTGTTCGGTCACGAGAAGGGGGCGTTCACCGGGGCGACCACCCGGCAGCGTGGCAGGTTCGCCCGCGCCCACGGCGGGACGATCTTCCTCGACGAGGTCGGGGACCTCTCCCTGCGGGCGCAGGCCAAGGTCCTGCGGGCGCTCCAGGATGGCGAGATCGAGCCGCTCGGCGCGGGTGGGCCGGTCCACGTGGACGTGCGGGTCGTCGCGGCGACCAACAAGGACCTGGAGAAGGAGATCCGGGAGGGGAGGTTCCGGGAGGACCTCTACTACCGGCTGGGGGTCCTGCCGCTTCACGTCCCGCCCCTGCGGGAGCGGCGGGAGGACATCCCTCTGCTCGTCGAGCACCTCGCACGCCAGGTGTGCCGGGAGAACAACCTGAGACCGCGCCGGTTCCGACCCGAGGCGATCGCGGCGCTGGCCGCGCGCACCTGGCCGGGAAACGTGCGGGAACTGCGCAACGTGGTGGAGAGGGCCCTGATCCTCGCTCCCGGTGACGAGATCGGCGTCGAGGACCTGCCGCCACCCGGGGGCGCCGGCCAGGTCGGCGGAGAAGCGTTCTTCGACGCGGCGACCCTCCGGGAGTTCAAGGAGCGGGCGGAACGGGAGTTCCTCCGGCGCAAGCTGGAGGAGAACGGCTGGAACATCACGCGGACCGCGCAGGCGATCGGCACGCCGCGCTCCAACCTGTACAAGCGGCTCGAGCACCACGGCCTCGCCCGGATCGGCCCCGGGCAGCGCCGGGAGGAGACACCGTGAGCACGAGGAATTCGATCGTCGCGCTGTTGACCGTCCTGGGCTTCCTGGCCGGCATTCCTGCCGCCCACGGGGAGGAGCCCCCTCCCGGCACGCAGAGGAAACCCCGGTTCGTCCAGGTCACCGAGGAGGTGAAGCAGGCGCTCGCCGAGCTCGAGAAGACGGCAAGGGAGCACCCGGACGATGCCGAGGCCCAGGCCCGCTGGGGGTTCGCCCTGGCCAAGTCCGGGAAGGTCGAGGAGGGGCTCGCCGTTCTCGCGGAGGCGGCGGCCATCGATCCCGAGGACCCCCGGGTGATGCTCTACCAGGCGAAGGCGTACTCCCTCGCCCGGCGCTACGACGAGGCGGAGGAGATGGCACGGCGGGCCGCCGAGTCGCCCCTCGCCTCGCCCAAGCTGGCGAGCGAGGCGTGGCGGGTGCTCGGCTCCCTCTCCTGGCTGGCGAACCGGCAGCCGGAGGCGGAACGGGCCTTCCGCCGCGCGATCGAGCTGGATCCGAAGAACTCGGGGGCCCTCTACAACCTGGGCAACCTGCTGTACGGGCGGGGCAGGAAGGGAGAGGGCCTCTCGTACATCGAGAAGGCGATCCACCGGGATCCGGACAACGTCCGCGCCCTCGTCGCCGTGGCCCGGATCTACGAGGCGATGGGACGCTGGGAGGACGCCCGGCAGGCCTGGAGCCGCGCGGCCGACCTGGCGACCGGGGACGCGAACGTCCAGTTCGTTGCCGGCGTGGCCGAGTTGCGGGCGCGCAACTGGGAACTCGCGGAGAAGCGGCTCCGCAGGGCGGTCGAGATCGACCCGACCGATGCGAACGCCCACCTGGCACTGGCGAACGCGCTCCTGCGCCAGGGGCGCTGGGACGAGGCGGAGACCCAGGCGAAGCTCGCCGAGAAGCTCGGCGCCGACGCCCGGAAGGTCCTGGGCGCCATCGACTTCGAAAGGCGCCAGGCACCGACGCCGGTCAACCGGGGGGGGCAGTGACCCGGCCCGAGACGGGACTCGACGTTCGCCTGGAGGGGGAGGGCGGAGTTCTCCGCCTGGTGGCCCGCCCGGGAGGGGATCCCCCCCTTCCCGCGCTGGCGAGCGTGCTCGAGGCGGCGGTCCGGCGGCAGCCCTCTCGCCTGTTGATCTCCTGGGAAGGGCCCGGTCCCTTCCTCGCGCCCCTGGTGCCGCGCCCGGGCCGGCGGGAGGATCTCGAGGACTGGCTCGCGGAGGGCCGGGAGCTGGTCCGGCGGCTCGCCGGGTTCCCGGCGCCGGTCGTCGCGCTCGTCCCCGGGCTTGCGGCGGGCCCTCCGCTGGAACTGGCCCTGGCCTGCCGGGCCCGCGTGGCGCTTCCTTCCGCCCGCCTCGGCTTCCCGGACCTGCAGGCGGGAACGCTTCCCGGGTGGGGCGGCCTGGAGCGGGCGGTGGCGCTGGCGGGTCCCACCCGGGCCCTCGAGTGGTTGCTCTCGGGAGCCGCCCTCCCGGCGGAGATGGCCCGGGGCTGGGGGCTCGTCGACCGGGTGGTCACCGACCCGGGAGGGCTCGAGGAGGAGGGGGCG
>JAMOQA010000159.1 GCA_027064265.1 Acidobacteriota bacterium | reverse complement strand
GTGGAGCTACGTCAAGCGCCAGTGCATGCACTGCCTCGACCCGGCCTGCGTCACCGCGTGCATGCTCGGCGCCCTGCAGAAGCGGGAGCACGGGATCGTCACCTGGGAGGCGTCCCGCTGCATCGGCTGCCGCTACTGCCAGATCGCCTGCCCCTTCGAGATCCCGAAGTTCGAGTGGGACGAGGCGAACCCGAAGATCGTCAAGTGCGAGCTGTGCAACCACCGCCTCGAGAAGGGGCAGATCCCGGCCTGCTGCGAGGTCTGCCCCCGGGGCGCGGTGATCTTCGGCAAGTACGACGAGCTGCTCGCCGAGGCCCATCGCCGCCTCGAGGAGAACCCCGACCGGTACGTGCCGAAGGTCTACGGCGAGAAGGACGGCGGCGGGACCCAGGTGCTGATGCTCGCCGGCGTCGAGTTCGAGAAGCTCGGGCTGCCCGACCTCGGCGAGGAGCCGGCGCCGGAGCTGGCCCGCTCGGCGCAGCACGGCATCTACAAGGGGTTCGTCGCGCCGGTCGTCCTGTACGCCCTGCTCGGCGGGGTGATCTGGCGCAACCACCGGGCCGCGGCCCGTGACGGGGAGGACGAGCGATGACCCACCATGCCGCCCCCGTCGGGGGCCCCTTCCTCACCCGCACGACCCGCTGGCTCCTCGGGCTGATGGCGCTCGGGGGCGTGATCGCCGCCTGGCGGTTCGTCAACGGGATCGGCTCGGTCTCCGCCCTCAGCGACGGGTATCCCTGGGGCATCTGGATCGCCCTGGACGTCGTGATCGGCACGGCGATCGGGTGCGGCGGGTACGCCGTCGCCATCCTCGTGTACGTCCTGAACCGCGGGAAGTACCACCCGCTGGTCCGCCCGGCGGTGCTCACCTCGGCCCTCGGGTACTCGATCGCGGCGGTGGCCGTCTTCGTCGACGTCGGCCGGCCGTGGAACCTGCTGAAGGTGCCGATCCAGTTCTGGTACTGGAACCTGGACTCGGCACTCCTCGAGGTGGCCCTCTGCGTGATGACCTACGTCGGGGTCCTGTGGATCGAGCTCTCCCCGGCCTTCTTCGAGAAGTGGAAGGAGGAGCCGGGCGGCTTCCTCCACGGCCTCGCGACCACCTTCGACCCGGTGGTGCGGAAGCTGATGATCCCGCTCCTCGCCCTCGGGCTGCTGCTGCCGACGATGCACCAGTCGTCCCTCGGGACGGTGATGCTTCTCGCCGGCCACAAGCTGGATCCCCTCTGGCGGACTCCGCTCCTGCCGCTCCTCTTCCTGGTCTCGGTGATCGGGATGGGGTACGCGGTGGTCGTCTTCGAGGGGGCGCTCTCGGGCACGATCCTCACGCGGCGCCGGGAGACACCGCTCCTCGCGGACCTCTCCTTCGCGATGATCCCCGTCGGGGCGATCTTCCTCGTGCTGCGGTACGGGGACCTCGCGTTCCGGGGGCTCCTCGCCGACGCCTTCCGGCCCAGCTGGCTCGTCGCCCTGTTCCACCTGGAGAACCTGCTGGTCCTGGCGGCGATGATCCTGCTGTTCTCGCCGGAGCGGCGCAGGAACGTCACGACCCTGGTCCGCGCGGCGCTGCTCTTCCTGCTCGCCGGCGGGCTCTACCGGGTGGACACCTACCTGGTCGCCTTCGACCCCGGCAGCAACTGGCACTACTTCCCGGCGGTGCCCGAGCTGTTCATCACCATCGGCCTCGTCGCGGCCGAGGTGCTCGCCTACCTGTGGATCGTCAAGCGTTTCCCCGTCCTCGCCGGCCGCGCCGGCGCGGCGGGGAACTGAGGGAGCCATCATGGTCAAGCGGATCGTCGTCGACCCGATCACCCGCATCGAGGGTCACCTGCGCATCGACGTGGAAGTCGACGGGGGCCGGGTGCGCAAGGCCTGGTCCTCCGGCCAGATGTGGCGGGGCATCGAGCTGATCCTCAAGGGGCGCGACCCCCGGGACGCCTGGGTGATCACCCAGCGGATCTGCGGGGTCTGCACCACCGTGCACGCGATCACCTCGGTGCGCGCGGTGGAGAACGCCCTGGGGCTCGAGATCCCCCTGAACGCCCAGCTGATCCGGAACCTGGTCCTGGCGGGGCACGCCCTGCACGACCACATCGTGCACTTCTACCACCTGTCCGCCCTCGACTGGGTGGACGTGGTCTCCGCCCTCAAGGCCGACCCGGTGAAGACCGAGCGCCTCGCGGCGAAGCTCTCCGACTGGCCGCGGAACTCCCGCAAGGAGTTCGCCGCGGTCAAGGACAAGCTCCAGGGCTTCGTGGCGTCCGGCCAGCTCGGAATCTTCACCAACGGCTACTGGGGCCACCCGGCGATGAAGCTGCCGCCGGAGGTCAACCTGCTGGCGGTCACCCACTACCTGCAGGCCCTCGAGTACCAGCGGCGGGCCAACCAGGCGGTGGCGATTCTCGGCAGCAAGACGCCCCACGTGCAGAACCTGGCCGTCGGCGGGGTGGCGAACGCCATCAACCTCGACAACGACCAGTGCCTCAACATGCCGATGCTCTACCGGGTGAAGGAGCTGTTCGAGGAGGTGAAGCAGTTCGTCGAGCAGGTCTACCTGGTGGACGTGGGCGCGATCGGCGCGCTCTACGCCGACTGGCTCGGTTACGGCGCCGGCGTCAGGAACTACCTCGCCGTCCCGGACATGCCGACCGACACGAAGGGGACCGTCTTCGACCTGCCGGGCGGCACGATCTTCGACGGGAACCTGGAGGGCGCGAAACGGTTCGAGTCGTTCGAGGACCCGTACTTCCGGGAGAACGTCGCCGAGTGCATCGCTCACTCCTGGTACGACGGCGACTGGACGAAGCACCCCTGGGAGGAGGAGACCGTCCCCCACTACACCGACTTCCAGGACAACGGCAAGTACTCCTGGGTCAAGGCGCCGCGGTTCAAGGGCCGCCCGATGCAGGTCGGGCCCCTCGCCCAGGTGCTGGTCGGCTACGCCACCGGCCACGAGCCGACGGTGCGGTACGTGAAGAAGCTGCTCGGCATCGTCAGGGCGGTCTCCGGCGCCTCGGTCGGCCCGGCCGCCCTGCACTCGACGATCGGGCGGCACGCGGCCCGGGCGGTGCGGGCGGCGGTGATCGCCGAGACCGCGCTCAAGCATTGGCAGATGCTCGCGGAGAACATCGGCAAGGGCGACACGGAGATCTTCGTCGAGCCCCGGTTCCCGTCCGGCGAGATCCGCGGCTTCGGGTTCCACGAGGCGCCGCGTGGGGCGCTTTCCCACTGGGTGGTGATCCGCGACGGGAAGATCGTCAACTACCAGTGCGTGGTCCCGACCACCTGGAACGCCGGTCCGCGGGACTCCAAGGGCCAGCCAGGGCCCTACGA
>JAMOQA010000158.1 GCA_027064265.1 Acidobacteriota bacterium | reverse complement strand
GGGCTCTCCGACGAAGAGCCCTGGTGGACCCGCTGGTCGGTCGGCGCATGCTGGCTCGCGGCGCCCCTCTGGATCCTCGACTGGCTGCTGCCGATGCTGTTCTTCCGGCACGTCGACTGCAGAGGGCCGGAGTACCCGCTGGCCGCGTTCACCCTTCTCCCTCTCACCTGGCTCGTCGCCGCCGCGGCCCTCGCCGGGCTGATGCGCCGCCCGGAGGACGAGACCCGGGGCCTGCCGGCTGAGGCAGAGTCGTTCCCCGGTGACCCGAAGTGAGCGCGGGTCAGCGGGAGGCGTCTTCCGGGGGCGGGACCTTCCCGCGCAGGGCAGCGGTGAGCAGAGCCTTCTCGTCGCGGGCCTCGTGGGGGGGAAGCACCTTTCGGGCCCAGTCGACCCGTTCGCGGGCTTCCTCCTTCGAATAGCCCAGCCGCACGAGGCCGCGGACGACGGCCTCGGCGAGGCGTTCGTCTTCCGGGGCACTGCCATGGAAGACCAGGAGTTCACCCCGGGATCCCTCCCGGCCGGTTTCGCGTCCGGACGTCCGGACTTCTGGACGGCGTTCCGGGGCCGGGGGCCGCGGGGGTTGACCGGCTGCCCGTCCGAACTTCCGGACGACGTCCAGGATCACCGGTTCCCGTCGCCCGAGCTTCTCGAGGCGGTCCAGCTCGTTCCCCGGCAGCCGGTCGGCCCGGGGCCGGAAGAACAACCGACCATCCCGGGCCCGCCGAACCTCCAGGAGCCCGGCGTGGACAAGGGCGTGGCACTTCTCGCAGAGGGCGACCCCGTTCTCGAGGGTGTCGTCCCCGCCCTCGGAGCGGGGCCGGATGTGATGCCAGTGGACGGCCCGCCGATGGCAGTGGGGGTTGGCACAGAACTCCCCTTCCCGGAGGAGGACCTGGCGGCGGATGGTGCTGGCCGAGGTGGGCCGGTCGTCCGAACTTCCGGACGCCGGCTTCCGTCCGGAGATCCGGACGACGTCCGCGTCGCCGCGGACCCTGTCGACCTCCTCCTGGTCGACCTCGAGGGGGCCGCGGGCCGTCTGCATGGCGGCCGCCCCGCAGGTGGGGCACTCGAGGTAGACGACCGCGTACTTCGCCCCGGGACTCCCCGCGGGCTCCCGTTCCTTCGCTGGACGGGCCAGCTCGCGCTCGGCCAGGTAGAGGAGGACCTCCTCCAGCTCCACGGGCCGTCCCAGCCGCTCGGCGAGTTCCCGCGTGATGGCGGCGAGCCCGCGGCGGACCTTCTCCCAGTCCGCGGAGGAGAAGCGGAGGGTGACCTTCCGGTCGAGGTTGGGGAGGCCCCAGCCGTCCCCGGGAGGGGACGCCTTCCCGTCCCGCAGGGCGCGCCGCACCGCGTCCCGGATCGCGGGCATGTCCTTTCCGTGGGCGAACCGGAGCCAGTCGACCTCCGTCTCGGGTGTCGCCACCCGCGTGAGCTGGGAGAGCATCGACCAGGAGATCTGGCCGCCCTCGCAGGCAGCGGCCAGTCGCCGCAGGCGGGGAAGGGCCCGGGCGACGCGGATCGTGTCGAGCGTGGTCGAACGGCCAAGCCCGTAGTAGCGCCGCGCGTAGGCGACCACGGTGGGGAAGCCCAGGTCCAGGTACCCGCGGGACTCGTCCAGCGCCAGCAGCAGCCGGGCGAAGGAGAGCCGGTTCCGGTTGCCGAGGCGGAAAGCCTTCCGGGTCCTGGCGTGCACCTCCTCGGGAGAGAGCTGGAGCAGGGGAACGTCGGTTTTCGCCGCGGCTGCTGCCGGGCCGGGCGGGTCGGGTCGAGTCGTCATGGAGCCTCCTCGGTGGCGGGGGGCGCCGTGGAGTCCCACGTCTTCAACGGAGCATCGGGGTCGCAGGGAACATACGGCCGGGGAACGCCCCGGAACCCTCCCTCCCGGGCAAGCGGCACGATTCGCGGGGGCGCTCTGTCCCCGGGGACGACGTGCCCCGGGGACTGGATCTCCCTTCTCCCTCCTGCCCACGCTCCGGCAGCACGTCACCTGCCGGGGGCGAAAAAGGAGCGACAGCGGGCGGGAGTGTCCGGAGCCGGCCAGCCCCGGGGCGGCCTTGGAGCGGCGGGGGTCCCCCCGTATACTGGCCGACCACGTCGGGCGCCGGGGGCCGTGCACGGGGTTCCCGGCTTCTGAGTCGAGGCAACGTCCCACCCCTCCCGGTTTACGTCGGCCGGTGCCCCGGGGGGCGGTCGGGGTTTCCATCCACGGAGAAGGCGCCGGCGATCGGGAGGCCCAAAGTGTCAGGGATCGTCGGTTACGGGGCCTACGTGCCCCGCTACCGGATCAAGGCGGAGGAGATCGCCGCCCAGTGGGGGAAGGACGCGGACACGATCAAGCGCGGCCTGCTCCTCGCGGAGAAGACGGTGCCCGGCCCGGACGAGGACACGATCACCATCTCCGTCCAGGCCGGCAAGTACGCCCTCGCCCGCGCCGGGATCGACCCCACGAAGGTCGGCGCCCTCTACATCGGTTCCGAGTCCCACCCCTACGCGGTGAAGCCCTCCGGGACGGTCGTCCTCGAGGCCCTCGGGCTCGGCAACGACATCCACGTCGCCGACTACGAGTTCGCCTGCAAGGCGGGTTCCGAGTCGATGTTCGTCGCCTACGGCCTCGTGAAGGCCGGGCTCGTCGAGTACGCGATGGGGATCGGCGCCGACACCAGCCAGGGGGCGCCGAGCGACGCCCTCGAGTTCTCGGCGGCGGCCGGCGGTTCGGCGTTCGTCTTCGGCAAGGAGAACGTCGTCGCCGAGGTGCTCGGCACCGTCTCCTACACCTCGGACACGCCGGACTTCTGGCGCCGGGAGCACGCGCACTACCCGCGCCACGGGTCCCGCTACACCGGCGAGCCGGCCTACTTCCGGCACGTCCTGTCGGCGGCGAAGATGCTCCTCGAGCAGACCGGGCTCGAGCCGAAGGACTTCAAGTACGCGATCTTCCACATGCCAAACGGGAAGTTCCCCCTCACCGCCGGGAAGAAGCTCGGGTTCACCCGGGAGCAGATCGAGACCGGCTGGGTGGTCAACACGATGGGGAACACCTACTCCGGCTCCTCGCCGACCGGGCTGGTCGCCGTCCTCGACGAGGCCCAGCCGGGCGACCGGATCTTCATGGTCTCCTTCGGGTCCGGCGCCGGCTCGGACGGGTTCGCGTTCCAGGTGACCGACCGGATCCTCGAGGTCCGGGACAAGGCGCCCAAGCTCCGGGACCACCTGGACAGGAACAAGGTGTACCTGACCTACGGCCAGTACGTGAAGTTCCGGCGCAAGATCCGGATGAACGAGTGACGGGAAGGGGGACTTGAAGATGAGAGAAGTCGCGATCGTCGGAGTCGGGATGACCCCCTTCGGCGAGCTGTGGGAG
>JAMOQA010000157.1 GCA_027064265.1 Acidobacteriota bacterium | reverse complement strand
GGCGGCCGCTCTGCGAGAATGCGGCGTGGGTGTCCGGTGGGCACGGGAGGAGGGAGCTTGTCTTCGCGTCCGCATCAGGGTTCCCCGGCCGACGAGGTCCTGGCCTCGCGGGTCCCCCGGGGGCCGGAGGCACGGCTCCGGGCCTGGATCGAGGCGATCTCGTCCGGCGACGCGGCCGAGGCGGAAGCCGCCCAGGAGGGGCTCGTCTCCCTGGGCGGACGGGCCGTCCGTCCGCTGCTCCGGTGCCTCGAACGGGACGACGACCGGACCCGGCTGCGGGCGATCGGTCTCCTGGGTCTCCTCGGCGATCCCCGGGCGGCCGAGCCCCTGGCGGCCCTCCTTCACGATTCCTCCGAGAAGATCCGGCGCAGTGCCGCCACCGCCCTCGGGCGGATCGCGAGCCCCCTGGTCGTGCCCACCCTCGCCGCCCTGCTGCGCCGCGAGACCGCGCCCCGGGTCCGCCTGGCCGCGACCCGGGCACTGGTGCGCCTCGTCCAGGCCGGGCACGAGGAGGCTCTCCCCCCCGCCCTCGAGCGGCTCGCCGACCGGCGCGAGGAACCCCGTGTCCGGATGGCGGCGATGGAAGCGATTCCCTGGGCCCCGGGCGAGGAACTCTCGCGGGAAGGCCGCTCGCTCCTCGAGCGCCTCGCCCGGGAGCGGCGGGGCCCGGTCCCGCGCAAGGCCCGCCGGATGCTGGCCAGCGCTCCCCGGCCCCGCCTGGACCCGTGGGTCCTCGAGCGTCTCCTCGACGACCTGGGAAGCCGGCGGCTGGCCACCTGGCGCCAGGCGGTGGCCCAGCTGCGGCGGGCCGGTTCGGCGGTCGTGGAACCCCTGGTCCAGGCGATGCTCGACCGCCCCGGTGACCGGGAATACGCCCGGCGGGTCGTCCTCGTGCTTCGTTCCCTCTCGAGCCGCCAGCTCGGGCGGCTCGGCCCGTACCTCGACCTGGTCCGGGACCCGGTGCACCTGGCGGCCCTGGTCGAGGTCGTCGAGGAAGCCGGCAGCCGCGCCCTCCTCGCCCGGCTGGCGGGATTCGTCGGCCGCCTCGCCCGGCTGCGGGAAGAGGTTCCGGCCGACGAGGCCCGGGCCCTCGACCGGGTGCGTCACCGCGCCCACCTCGCCCTGGCCCGTGCCGGCTCCCGCCTCGGGATCGCGGACCTGCGCCGGATCCTGGAGGATACCGCCCAGCCCCTCGCCCCGGAGATCGCCGAGGCGATCGGCCTGATCGGGACCCGGGGGGACCTGCCCGCGATGCTGCGGGCCTACCGGCGCGCCCGGGGAATGACCCGTCTCGCCCTCCGGGACGCCGTCCTCCAGGTCGCGCGCCGCGAACGGGTGCGCCGCACCGGGCGTTTCCTCGACTCCCTCGAGCTCGCGGAACGCCGGGCCGCCCGCGAGATCCTCGGGGCACCGCGTCCGACCGCCCGCCGGCGCGGCGGGCGCACGCCGCTCGTTGACAGCCCGGAACCGCCGCTCCTACCCTGAGCGCCCGGGGGACTCCCGGCAGACCACCCCGCCCGCCGGGGGTCGAGGACATCGATGACCGCGTTGCGCATCGGGCTCAACGGCGCCGGCCGGATCGGTCGCGCCCTGCTCCGCCTCCTCGCCGACCGGGAGGACGCGGAGATCGTCGCCATCAACGACACGGCGGGACCGGGAACGGTCGCGCACCTCCTCCGACACGACAGTGTCCACGGACCGTTTCCCGGCCCGGTGGAAGCCGGGAAAGACCGGATCACCGTCCGAGGACGGGAAATCCGCTTCCATGCCGAGCCGGACCCCGGGTCGATCCCCTGGGACGAGGACCGGGTCGAGCTGGTCATCGAGGCGACCGGAAAGTTCGCGGCCGGATCCGCCGCCAGGAGACACCTGGGTGGTCCCGTCAGGCGGGTGGTCGTGACCGCCGTCGCCCCGGAAGCGGACGCGATGGTCGTGCCCGGGGTGACCCCCGCCGTCCCCGGCCCGGACGCCTCGATGATCTGCCTGGGCTCGTGCACGACCCACGCCGCCGCCCTTCCCCTCGCGCTCCTCGACCGCTGGTACGGGATCGAGGCCGCGGAGATGACGACGGTCCACTGCACCACGGGATCCCAGGTCACGATGGACCAGCCCCACCGGGACCCGCGGCGCGCCCGCTCCGCTCTCCTGTCGATGATCCCGACGACCACGTCGGCCTCCCGTGGCCTCGTTACCGTGCTTCCCGCCCTGGCCGGCCGGCTGACGTGCCTCGCGATCCGGGTCCCGGTGGCCGCCGGAAGCCTGGTCGAGATCGTGGCGGCGACCAGGGAGCGGGTGGACCCGCCGGAAGGTCTCGCGGATCGCTTCCGGGCGGCCGCGGAAGGAGAGCTGGCGGGGCTCCTGGGCGTCAGCGACGAGCCCCTCGTCTCCATCGACTTCGTCGGAAACCCCTGCTCTTCGGTGGTCGACCTGCCCCTGCTCGCCCGTCCCGGGGAGCGCCTGGTGCGGGTGATCGCCTGGTACGACAACGAGTGGGGTTACGCGAACCGGGTGCGGGACGTCGTCCTCGCCCACCGGGACGACACCGCGTGGAAAGGAGTTGCGCCATGAGCTACCGATCGGTCAAGGACCTGGACGTGCGCGGCCGGGTGGTCTTCTGCCGCGTCGACTTCAACGTGCCCCTCGACGGGACCACGATCACCGACGATCGCCGGATCCGGGCGGCCCTGCCGACGATCCGCTGGCTCGCCGAGCATGGTGCCCGGGTGCTCTGCGCGAGCCATCTCGGCCGGCCGAAGGGGAAGCGCGTCCCCGGGCTCAGCCTGGCCCCGGTCGCCCGGCGCCTCGGGGAACTGCTCGGCACCGAGGTGCCGTTCGCCGAGGACTGCATCGGCGAGCCGGCCCGCCGACTGGCGGAGGAGCTGCCGGAGGGGGGCGTCGGCCTTCTCGAGAATCTCCGCTACCACGAGGGCGAGACGAAGGGCGACGAGGCGTTCGCCCGGGCCCTCGCCGAGCCCGCGGACGTCTACGTCAACGACGCCTTCGGGGCGGCCCACCGGGCCCACGCGTCCGTCGTCGGCGTTCCCCGGTACGTCTCGGCGACGGCGGCCGGCTTCCTGATGGACAGGGAGATCTCCGCCCTCTCCCGCCTGCTCGAGGCGCCGGAGCGGCCCTACGTCGCGATCCTCGGCGGGGCCAAGGTCTCCGACAAGATCGCCCTGGTCGAGCAGCTCCTCGCCCGGGTGGACCGGATCCTGGTCGGCGGGGCGATGGCCTACACGTTCCTCGCCGCGCGGGGGGTCGAGGTGGGGGCGTCCCGGGTCGAGGCCGACCGGCTCGACCTGGCCCGGGAACTCGAGGAGAAGGCGGCCGCCCGGGGCGTCCGCTTCGTGCTGCCGGTGGACCACGTCGTGG
>JAMOQA010000156.1 GCA_027064265.1 Acidobacteriota bacterium | reverse complement strand
ATGTACGACGAGCGCACCAACCTCTCGAAGCAGGTCGCCCAGGAGGTGATGCAGTTCTTCAAGGGCGCGGTCTACTCGACGGTGATCCCGCGGAACATTCGCCTCGGCGAGGCGCCGTCCTTCGGCAAGCCGATCTTCCTCTACGATTCCCGGTCCAAGGGGGCCCACGCCTACCTGGACCTGGCCAAGGAGATCCTCGGACGTGAAGGGACAGCCGAAGCGTAGGGTCCTCGGGAAGGGGCTCGGCAGCCTGATCCCGGACGTGGTCGCCGGCCCGGATCCCCTGGCGGGGGCCGCGCCCGCGCCCGCCGACACGACGCGGAGCGGCGCGGGCGGCGCGCCCCTCGAGGTGCCGATCGGCGAGATCCAGCCGAACCCCCACCAGCCCCGCACCCACTTCTCCGAGGAGGAGATCGACTCCCTCGCGGAGTCGATCCGTTCCGCCGGCGTGCTCCAGCCGCTGCTCGTGCGGCGCGAGCCGGGCGGCCGCTACACGCTCGTCGCCGGCGAGCGTCGCCTGCGGGCCGCGCAGCGGGCCGGCCTCGAGAAGGTGCCGGTTATCGTCCGGGAGATCCCCGACGAGCGTCTCCTCGAGCTGGCTCTCATCGAGAACATCCAGCGCGACCAGCTCGGGCCCCTCGAGACCGCCCGGGCCTTCCGGGTGCTCGTGCGCCGCTTCGGCCTGACCCAGGCAGAGGTCGCCTCGCGCGTCGGCAAGCCGCGCAGCACCGTCGCGAACTACCTGCGTCTCCTCGACCTGCCCGAGCCGGTGCAGCGCCTGCTCGACGAGGGCGCCCTCGAGATGGGGCACGGCCGGGCCCTCGCCGGCCTCGCGAACCGGCGGGACCAGGTGCGCCTCGCCGCCAAGGCCGCCCGCCTCGGCTGGTCGGTGCGGGCCCTCGAGGACGCGGTCCGGCGTCTCCAGGAAGGCGAGAAGAAGCGGGCCTCCCGGAAACGGGACCCCAACGTGGTCGCAGCCGAGGAGGAGCTTTCCCGCGTCCTCGGCGCACCGGTGCGGATCTAGCTCGGCCGCTCCGGCGCCGGGCGCGTCGAGATCCGTTTCGCCGACGGGGACGATCTCGACCGGCTCTACCGACTGCTCGGCTCCCTCGGGGAGGGGGCGCTCCCCTGATGTCCCGGCCGAAGGCGGGGCGCGGCCCGATCAACGCCTGGATCGGCGAGGAGATCGTCGTCACCGGGGGCACCGTCTCCTTCGAGGGGGTGCTGCGGGTCGATGGCCGGATGCGGGACGGGGTCCTCGTGGGAGAGGGCCTGGTCGTCGGCGAGAAGGCCCGGGTCGCCGGCCGGGTCGAGGTGGACGACCTCCAGGTCCACGGGGCCCTCGAGGGAACGGCGGTGGTCCGACGCTCGGCGGTGATCGCCGCGGGGGGTTCGTTCCACGGCGAGATGATCCTGGAACGCCCCGTCCTCAGCGTGGAGGAGGGGGGCACCTTCCAGGGGCGGGTCCGGACGTTGCGGCGCCCGGCGAACGGATCGGGTACTCTCGGGGTCCCCGACCCGGAGGAAGGGAGGGAGACGAGACGATGAACGTGATCGCACGCATCCTGCAGGAAACGACCATCTCCCAGATGGGGCCGCTTCCTGCGCCGTCCCTGCCCGAGGACGCCACCCTGCGGCAGGCGGTCGAGCTGCTGGTTCGCGGCCACCGCGGCGGGGTCGTCTTCGTCGACGGCGAGAACAACCCGATCGGGATCCTCTCCGAGCGGGACGTGCTCCGGCGCGTCCCGGAGAACGCTCTCGGCGATCCGGCCGAGCAGGAGAAGATCCCCGCCCGGGACGTGATGACCCGCGACCCGGTGACGATCCCGCGGACCGATTCGCTCTTCCGCGCCGTCCAGCTGATGAACGAGCACGGCTACCGCCGGCTGGTGATCCGGGACGACGAGGGGAAGCTGGCGGGCCTGCTCGCGACGCGGGACGTCATCCAGTTCCTGACGGACCAGTTCCCGGACGAGACCGTCAACCTGCCGCCGCGGCTCCGCCAGGAGTTCCGCACCCCCGAGGGAGGTTGATCATGATCTGCCCAGCCTGCGGCTACGACAACATCGACGGGGTCGATCTCTGCGAGAACTGCGGGATGGACCTCGCGGGCCTCGACCTGCCCGGCGGCGGAGAGGTCATCCAGAACCCGCTCTTCAAGAAGCCGCTCCGGGAGCTGCCGCTCAAGGACCCGATCGTCTTCGCGCCGTCCGCCAAGGTGCTCGAGGCGGTCCAGGCGATGCGCGACCGGGATGACGGCTGCGTCTTCGTCACCGACAAGGCGCGGCGCCTGATCGGCGTCTTCACGGAGCGCGACCTGGTGGTCCGCGTCGCCGGGCGCGGCAGGAACCCGGCGACCACCCAGCTCGGCGAGGTGATGACCCACGACCCGGTCACCCTCCAGGTCGGCGATCCCCTGGCGTGGGCGCTCCACCGGATGGGCGTGGACGGGCACCGGCACCTGCCGATCCTCGACGGAGAGAAGCTGGTCGGGCTGCTCTCGGTCCGCCAGGTGATGCGCTACCTGACCGGCGAGGCCTGATCCTCCCGGGGGGGGAGGGAATGGGCGAGGCGGTTCCCCGGCACCCGGAGGGAAGCGGGCTCGACGCCCGCGACCTGCTGGTGAACGCCTGGCCCGCCCCCGTCCTCTCCGACGTCCAGGTCTCCGTGCCCCGCGGCTCCGTCCTCGCCGTCCTCGGCGGGGCGGAGGCGGGGAAGAGCCTGCTCGTCGAGGTGCTCGCCGGCATCCGTCCACTCGACGGCGGCACCGTGGAGATCGCCGGCGTGGACGTCCACCGGGAGCCGGTCCGCGCCCTGCGCGAGCTCGGCGTTCACCTGGAGCGGGCGGGGTTCGCCCCGTGGCTCTCGGGCCGGGAGCAGGTGCGCCTGCACGCCCGGCTCTACGGCCTCCCCGTCGACGAGACCGTGGACCGCGCCACGGAACTCCTCGAGCGGCTCGGCGCCACGGCGATCCTGGAGGAGTACGCCGCCTTCGCGGGGCCCGGCGGGCAGCGCGCCCTCTCCCTCGTGCTCGCCGTCCTGCACCGGCCCCATGTCCTGCTCCTCGACGGCATCGCCGACGACCCCCACGATGTCGACCTCCCGGCGATCGAGGCGTTGATCCGCGAGGAGCGCGGGCGGGGCGCCGCGGTCCTCGTCACCACCCGCTCCGCCGCCGTCGCCGCCCGGCTCGGCGACCGGGTCCTGCTCCTCTCCCGTGGACGGGTCGTCGACACCGTGACCCCCGCGGACCTGGGCGCGGACCCGGCGGCGGCCCTCCTCGCGCGCCTGGCGGGGGAGGGGAAGGAGCCTCCCCGGGGAGCCCGGCCGTGAACGACGTCCTCCGGGTGGCGCTCGCCGTCGCCCGCGCCCGGCTCGGCACC
>JAMOQA010000155.1 GCA_027064265.1 Acidobacteriota bacterium | reverse complement strand
CCGGGCGAGGGCGAGGAACACCATCGCGGCGGCCAGCACCAGCAGGAGCCCCCGGACCAGCGGCCGGGCCGACGGTTCGACGAGGGCGATCCGTGCCGCCGTCCCCGGCTCCGCGAACCGGGCGAGGCGCCGCCGGCGGGCCCGCCGCTCGAGCCAGAGCACGAGGGCGAGGAGGGGCAGGAGCGCGAGGCCCCACAGCCACCCGGGCGCCGCGAAGGTCACGGCAGCCTCCCCGCGGTGAACCGGGCCACCGCGACCTCCAGCAGGAACAGGAGCCCCGCCGCGAGCAGCCAGGGCTCGAACCGGTCGGACCAGGCGACGTAGACCTTCGTGTGGATCTCGGTCTTCTCGAGGCGATCGATCGTCCGGAAGATCTCCTCCATCTTGCCGGTGCGGTCCGCCCGGAAGTAGCGGCCCCCGGTCTCCCGGGCGATCGCCCGCAGGGTGTCCTCGTCGATCTCCACCGGCATCGGGCGGGTCACCGTCCCGCCCCCCGGCAGCGGCACCGGCATCGGCGCGAAGCCGTGGGTGCCGATGCCGATCGTGTAGACCCGGATCCCCCGGCTCTTCGCCAGCTCCGCGGCGGTCTCCGGGGCGATCTCGCCGGCGTTGTTGACCCCGTCGGTCACCAGGATCGCCACCCGGCTCTTCGCCGGGCTCGCGTCGAGGCGGGCCACCGCCGCGGCGAGCCCGAGCCCGATCGCCGTGCCGTCCTCCCCGCGGCGGGCGAAGTCGACCTCGTCGAGGATCGCGAGGAGGGCGTCGTGGTCGAGGGTGAGGGGGCAGGCGGTCCAGGCGTCCCGGGCGAAGACGACGAGGCCGAGCCGGTCGTGGGGCCTTCCCTCCGTGAACTCCCGGATCGTCCTCCGGGCGACCTCGAGGCGGTTCGGTTCCAGGTCCATCGCCCGCATCGAGCCCGAGTGGTCGAGGACGACCACGATGTCGACCCCGTGGGTGGTCACCTCCTCGCCCCGGATCCCCGCCTGGGGCCGGGCGAGGGCGATCGCCGCCAGCACGAGGAAGCCGACCCGCAGCACCCGGGAGGCGTGCACCAGGCGCGAGCGCCACCCGGGCCGCGCGGCCGCCAGGAGGGAGAGGTCCGGCCAGAGGAGCGCCGGCGGCCGGCGGGACTGGCGCCACCAGGCCCGGAAGATCGGCAGGAGGGCCAGCAGGGAGAGGAGGGCGAGGGGGGAGGCGAGGCGGATCATGGCGCCGCCTCCTTCCCGGCGGCCCCCGCCCCGGCCGGCCGTGCGGCCGCCGCCTCCCGGCGCTCCCGGGCGATTCGCTCGATCTCGGCGCGCAGCTCCTCCGCCGCCGCCCGCAGCTCCGCCACCGGCGGGCGGGCCTCGGCGAACTTGACCATGTCGAGCTCGGTCAGCCACCGGTCGAGCCAGGCCGCCGCGCCCGGGTCGAACCGCGCCTCCCGGAGGAGCCGCCGGCACTCCCCGGTGGTCCGCTCGAGGAGCGGCACGCCGGCGATCTCCCCGAAGAACCCCTTGGCGATCTCCCCGAGGGCGTCGGCGAACGGCTTGCGCTCCCCGCGCTCGAGGAGGCCCCGGGCGAGCAGCTCGTCGAGGGCCCGGAGCGCCCGCACCTCCGGCGGCTCGGGGGGTGGCCCGGGCTTCTCCCGGGGCTCCCGCGGCCGGTCCCGGCCGCGCAGCCTCCGGGCGAGGAGGACGGCGCCGGCGAGGAGCAGGGCGAGCCCGGCGGCCACGGCGGCGAGCCCCGCCCAGTCCGGCGGGACCCCCACCGGAGGGCGGGCCGGGGCCGGGTCCCGCGCGTCCTCCCGGGGCGCGGCCTCGAGGGAGAGCGGCGCCGTCCGGGCGACCGTCCGCCCGCTCCCGTCCGCCAGCTCCACCGGGGCCAGCTCGGCCTTCCCGAGGGCGGCGAGGAGCACGAGCAGGACGTCCTTCCCGCCGGCCCGCCCGTCCCGGGGGACGAGGCGCAGGGGGACCGGCTCCCCCGCCCGGGGCTCCGGCCTGCCGGCGAGCCGCGGGCGCGCCGGCCGCGCGCCCTCCGGCCACTCGAGGGCCAGGCCGACCACGTCCCCCGGGTGCAGGGTGGTGCCGTCCTCCACCGGGACCACCTTCCCCTCCCGGAGGACGAAGGCCGGGCGGAGGGTCACCTCGACGGGCCCGTCCGCCGCCCGGGCCGGCGCCGCCGGGGCCGCGGCCAGCAGCAGGAGCCCCAGCGCCAGGAGGAACCGCCTCACCGGTGGATCCTCGCCGCGCGGCGGCGGAAGAGGGCGAGGAGGGGCCGCTCCCACCCCGCCGCCGCGTCGATCACCGCGTGGTCGACGCCGGCGCGCTTCAGGATCGCGTCGGTCCGCTCGCGCCGCTCCCGGGCGGCCCGGGCGAGGGCCTCCCGGGCGGACCGGCTCGAGAGGTCGATGGTGCGCCGGGCGCCGGTCTCCGCGTCCTCGAGGAGGGCGGGCCCCACCCGGGGCAGCCGCTCCTCGGCCGGGTCCCGCACCTCGAGGACAACCAGGTCGTGGCGCCGGGCGGCGAGGCGCAGGGGCCGCTCGTACCCCTCGGCGAGCAGGTCGCTGAGCAGGAAGACCACCGCCGGCTTCCGCTGCACCCGCAGCAGGAACTCGAGGGCGCCCGCGAGGTCGGTCCCCCGCCGCTCCTCCGGCGGGGCGAGCACCTCCCGGACCACCCGCAGGGCGTGGGTCGTCCCCCCCCGGGGCGGCACGTAGAGGTCGATCCGGTCGGTGAACCGGATCAGCCCGACCCGGTCCCGGTTGCGGATCGCGGCGAAGGCGAGGAGGGCGGCGAGCTCCGCCATCACCTCCCGCTTCAGGCGCCGCCCGGTGCCGAAGGCGGTGGAGCCGGAGACGTCGGCGAGGAGCATCACGGTCAGCTCCCGCTCCTCGTCGAACACCTTGACGTACAGCTTCCGGTCGGGCCGGGTGGAGCGGGAGGTGACGTTCCAGTCGATGGTGCGGACGTCGTCCCCCGGCTGGTACTCCCGCACCTCGGCGAACTCCATGCCGCGGCCGCGGAACGCCGAGTGCCAGCTCCCGGCGAGGGTCTCCGTCACGATCTTCCGGGTGCGGATCTCGATCCGCCGGACCCGCCGGAGCAGCTCCGGGTCGGCGAGGGGGTGCGACCGCTCCTCCCGCCCGTTCATCGCCGGCGCTCCCCGCTCACGGCACCTCGACCGCGTCGAAGACCCGCCGGACGATCTCGTCGGCGGTGATCTCCTCGGCCTCCGCCTCGAAGCTGGGGATGATCCGGTGCCGCAGGACGTCGTAGCCGATCGCCTTGACGTCCTCGGGGGTGACGAAGCCCCGCCCCCGCAGGAAGGCGTGGGCCCGGGCCGCCTGGACCAGGGCGAGGGAGGCGCGGGGGGAGGCCCCGTAGTGGATCAGGCCGACGGCATCCACCCCGCTGCCGGCGGGATCGCGGGTCGCCC
>JAMOQA010000154.1 GCA_027064265.1 Acidobacteriota bacterium | reverse complement strand
CGGAGGACGTGCCGTCCCGGTGACAGGGGAACGACGAACGTCATCCGCGGGTCGGAGAAGGGGGTCCGGGGCCCCGGGGACCAGGCGACCGGGCGGCCGTCCAGGTAGACGTAGAGCGCCCACGGCTCCTCGTCCTCGAGGCGCCGGGGCCGGTAGTCCAGCGTCACCCGGACCGGGACGGCGTCGGGGACGGGTGTCGGTTCCCGTGGCGCGGCGCCGACCGGGGTCGCGGGCGTCTCCTCCTTCGTCCCTTCCCGGGCATCCCCCGACAGTTCCACGAGGCGCCGCAGGAGGGCGTCGTCCGCCCCGGCCGCCCGGAGCCGAAGCAGGTCGTCGGCGGCGAGACGGGGCACGGGGGGCCTCTCCCGGTCCAGCCAGGCGAGGACGACGTCCGGGCCGATCCCCGCCCGCAACATCTCCTCGACCCGCGCGAGGGTCGGGGCTTCGTCTCCGGGCGCGGCAGATGCCCCCGGGGAAATCGATCCGGCAAGGACGAGGAATGCGAGGCCCAGGACGACACACGCGAGCGCACGAAACCGGTTCATCGAGACGACTCCTCCGCCGCGGGAACCAGCTCCCGGGCGGCGATGCGGGCGAGGGCGAGGACCGCCTCCGGCCAGGCGTCCGGACCGGCCGCCGGCTCGTCCACCTCCCGGAGATCGAGGACCTTCCCGCTCCCCGCGTCGACGAGAAGCAGCCGGAGGGAGAGGCCCGGCCCGCCCGGGTCCGGCCGCGAGATCGTCTCCATCACCCAGGAGCGGCGCTGGTCGGTCACGTCGACCAGCTCGTCCCGGGGCCGGGGCAGGAATCCCTTCTCGTCGGGAACCGGGCCCCGCCGGGCGAGCAGCGGCAGCAGCACCACCCGCGCCCCGGCCGCCCGGGCGGGGGCGAGGGCCGGGGGCGCCACGGCATCCCGACCCCGGGCCTTCCCCGGGCCGTCGGCGAGCAGGCGCGGGACCGCCCGGACCAGGCGGTCCCGGGCCTCCTCGATCGCCTCCTCCGGCACCCCCGCGAGGCGGATCCCCCCGTCCCGCAGCCGGGCGGCAAGCTCGCGGGAGAGCAGCTCCTCGAGCCGGGCCGCGGTCTCCGGGGAGACGTCCGGACCCAGGGCCACCGCCGGACGCAGCACGGCGACGGCCCCCGGGACCGGCCGCGGCGCCCGGAAGGCCGGGGGCGACCCGGTGGCGCAGGCGGCGAGGATGAGGGCGGCGAGGGCGACGATGCATGGCGTCCGGCGGCTCAAGGGGAGACCTCCTTCGCCGGGGAGTATAGAATCCCCTCCCCCCGGGGTCCGGGCGGCGAGTCGGCAGGGGTGCCGGACGCCTCCCGCCACCGGGTCCACCGTCCCGTCCGCGGGGCCCCGGCCCCGCGCGTGCCAAGGAGCCTTGCCATGGATGCCCGCGAGATTCTCGAGAACCTCGGTCTCGGCGACGAGATCCTCGAGGGGATCGGCGGCGGACCGGAGCCGGAGAAGGCCTCGGGTCCCGTCGTCGAGTCGATCAACCCGACCACCGGCGAGCCGATCGCGAAGATCCGCACCGCCACCGAGGAGGACACCCGGAAGGTCATCGCCCGGGCCCACGAGGCGTTCCTGAAGTGGCGCGCGATTCCCGCCCCCAAGCGGGGCGAGCTGGTGCGCGCCCTCGGCGACGCCCTCCGCGCGAAGAAGAAGTGGCTCGGAGCCCTCGTCTCCCTCGAGATGGGGAAGATCCTCGCCGAGGGAGAGGGCGAGGTCCAGGAGATGATCGACATCT
>JAMOQA010000153.1 GCA_027064265.1 Acidobacteriota bacterium | reverse complement strand
CCTGACCATCGCCTCCGAGCGGCCGCACCACCACATGATCGAGCGGTGGCACCCGCTCGGCGTCGTCGGGATCATCTCCGCCTTCAACTTCCCGGTGGCGGTCTGGAGCTGGAACTCGGCCATCGCGGCGGTCTGCGGCGACACGATGGTCTGGAAACCCTCCTCGGAAACTCCGCTCTGCACCCTCGCCGTCCAGAAGATCTGCGACGACGTGATGCGCGAGTTCGACGCCTGGGGCCTGTTCAACTGCGTCGTCGGACCGGCCCGCACCGCCGGCGAGACGCTGATTCGTGACGAGCGCGTGCCCCTGGTCTCCGCCACCGGCTCCTGCGCGATGGGCCGCCACATCGGCCAGGTGGTCGCTTCCCGGATGGGACGCTGCATCCTCGAGCTGGGCGGGAACAACGCCGTGATCGTTCTCGACGACGCCAACCTGGACCTCGCCGTCCGCGCGATCCTGTTCGGCGCGGTCGGCACCGCCGGCCAGCGCTGCACGACGACCCGGCGGCTCCTCGTCCAGAAGGGGGTCGCGAAGCAGGTCACCGACCGGCTGGTCAGGGCGTACGCCCAGGTCCGCATCGGCGACCCGCTCGACCCGGACACCCTGATGGGTCCGCTGATCAACCGCACCGCGGTCGAGACGATGATGGCGGCCCTCGACCAGGTGCGGGAGCAGGGCGGCGAGATTCTCTGCGGCGGGAAGGCGATCGACCGGCCCGGCTGGTTCGTCGAGCCGACGATCGTCCGCGCCACCGCCGACATGCCGATCGTCCGGGACGAGACCTTCGCGCCGATCCTCTACGTGATCGAGGTCGAGGACCTCGACGAGGCGATCCGCATCAACAACTCGGTTCCCCAGGGGCTCTCCTCGGCGATCTTCACCTCGAGCCTCTACGCCCAGGAGAAGTTCCTCTCGTACGAGGGGAGCGACTGCGGCATCGCCAACGTCAACACGGGCACCTCCGGCGCGGAGATCGGCGGGGCGTTCGGCGGCGAGAAGGAGACCGGCGGCGGGCGCGAGGCCGGCTCGGACTCCTGGAAGGCGTACATGAGGCGGCAGACGTCGGCGATCAACTGGGGGACGGACCTGCCGCTCGCCCAGGGAATCCACTTCGGCGACTGAGAGGTGCGCCGGGAACGGGGGCCGTCTGGGCGGTCTCGATCATCCCGGCAGCACCGTGGGAAGGCTGCGAGCCCCGGGGGCGTTCAGCGCGCCCCCGGGGTTTCGTGTTCCCTGGCTTCCGACGCACGGAATCTCGATCCACCGACCGTTTCGCGGCGGCGGCGGACGGGGAGATTCCCTTCCTGAGTTCTCAGAAGACGCTGTTGCGGGTGACCGGGCGGACGGTCTCCCGGGGCCGCGCCCGGACGGCCCCGAGGTAGACCGGCTCGAGTTCCCGAGGCAGGCCGACGATCCCGGGAAACCTTCGTCGTCGGAACATCTCCTCCGGCCGGCACGGTCGCGAGCGGATCCCCAGTCGCATGGCCGGCGTCGTCCGCGCTTTCTTCCGGTTGCGCTCCGAGATCCCCTTGACCAGGTTCCGCCACACCACGTGGATCCAGATCCGGTCCAGCAGGCCCCACAGCCGCTTCGCGAACGACAGCGTCTCCCGCTTGTGGTCGGCCCGCGCATGCCGCAGCAGCCGGTGCTCGTGGTTC
>JAMOQA010000152.1 GCA_027064265.1 Acidobacteriota bacterium | reverse complement strand
CCCCGAGCGCGGCGACGGGCGCAGCACGCTGCGCCCCCACGGGTGATCGTGGCGCGTTCGTTTCCCTTGCCCGCGATACGTGATGGGCGTAGGGGTCCAGCGTGCTGGACCCGTGCGGTGCGAAGCACCGCCGTGACGGTCGCCCCGAGCGCGGCGACGGGCGCAGCACGCTGCGCCCCCACGGGTGATCGTGGCGCGTTCGTCGCGCCGGCATGTCAGGCGAGGAGGCGGACGTGGCGGGCGGCCGCGGCGCGGGCCTCCGCGAGCTCCCCGGGCGTGGGGCGGCGGTCGAGGGGCGGGCGGCGAGCGGCGCGCCAGGCCGGGTGGTACTGGTCCATCACGTTGACGACCACGTCCGGGCCGACCGCCTCCGCGAGGCGCCGCATCGCCTCCTCCGTGCCCGCGACCCCGCCGGGGAGCACCAGGTGCCGGACCAGCACGCCGCGCACTGCGATCCCGTGCTCGTCCACCTCGAGGGGGCCGACCTGGCGGTGCATCTCCCGGAGCGCCTCGAGGGCGACCCGCGGGTAGCGCGGCGCCGCGGAGAAGGAGAGGGCGTACCGTTCCTCGGCGTACTTGAAGTCCGGCATGTAGATGTCGACGATCCCGTCGAGCAGCCGCAGCAGGTCCACGGAGTCGTAGCCGCCGGAGTTCCACACGAGGGGGATCTCGAGGCCCCGCTCGGCGGCCAGGACGAGCGCGTCGACGATCATCGGCGCCACGTGGGTCGGTGTGACCAGGTTGACGTTGTGACAGCCGCGGGCCTGGAGCGCGAGCATCATGCCGGCCAGCTCGTCCGCGCCCACGTCGCGCCCCTCGTCGAGCTGGCTGATCTCGAAGTTCTGGCAGTAGACGCAGGCCATGTTGCAGCGGGAGAAGAAGATCGTCCCGGAGCCGAAGAACCCGGAGATCGGTGGTTCCTCGCCGTGGTGGGGGCCGTGGCTCGCCACCCGCGCCACCGGGCCGGTCCGGCAGAACGCCCGGCCCGGACCCTCCCGCCGGTCGACGCCGCAACGGCGGCCGCAGAGCCGGCAGTCGGCGAGCATCTCGCGCAGGCGCTCCGCCCGCGCCGCGAGCTCGCCGCGCTCGTGGAGCTCGAGGTACGCCGGGCGCCGCCTCATTCCCGCGCGAACCCGATCGAGGCGAGCGCCCGTTCCCGTGCCGCACGGGCGTCCTCGGGGGGCGCGACCACCCTGCCGTCCCGTACGCCGGTGGCCAGCAGCTCCCGGGGCGTGCCCGGGCACCCTTCGTGTTCCGGGCTTCGACCGACGGGCAGCACCCACCGCTTCCCGCAGGCCGGGCAGGCCCAGGGCCGCTTGCGCCCGGAGAGCTTGCCGCGCTTGGCGAGGGGCCGTCCGTCCACCTCGACGACGTCGAGGGCGAAGTCGACGTGGGGCGCCCGGGCGATCGCCGAGCCCACCCCGAAGCCGTCGACCAGGTCGCGGAGCCCGCGGATCTCCTCCTCGCCGATCCCGCCGCTGACGAAGATCTTCACGTGCCCGAACCCGCGCAGGTCGAGTTCCCATCGCACCTCGCGGACGAGAGCGGCCAGGTCGCCCCGGCGGCTGGCCGGGGTGTCGAGCCGGACCGCCGCCAGCTTCTCGCGCAGGGCCTCGGCCACCCGCACCGCCTCGAACTTCTCGTCGCGGAACGTGTCGACCAGCACGACGCGGGGGACGTCGGGCTCGATCACCTCGTCGAACGCCCGGGCCGCCTCCACCGTGTCGCCGAGGACGAGGATCATCGCGTGGGGCATCGTTCCCCGGGGGTCGAGCCCGAGCAGCTCGGCCCCGAGGACGGACGAGACGCCGTCGGCCCCGCCGATCCAGGCGGCCCGCTCGATCATCGGGGCGATCGCCGGGTGCTGGCGGCGGGCCCCGAAGCTGAGCAGCAGCCGGTCGCCCGCGGCCAGCCGGCAGCGGGCCGCCGCCGTGGCGATGCCGGACGCCTGGCAGAGCAGCCCGAGGATCGCGGTCTCGTGGACCCCGAAGGCGGTCCAGGGGCCGGAGACGACGAGCACCGGCTCCTCCGGGTGGAAGCGCGAGCCCTCCGGGAGCACGTCGACCTCGATGTCGCGCACCCCCTCGAGGAGGTGCAGCACCTCCTCCATGCCGCAGAGGATCCCCCAGTCCCAGTCGCCGGGCAGGGACTTCGCCCGGACCTCGGCGACCACCGGCCGGTCGGCGTCCTTCGCCCGCAGCACCCGGGCGGCGTTCTCGAAGTACGTGTCGGTGACCCGGCCGGACCGGATCTCCTCCTCGGTCGCGACGAAGAAACGGCGCTTCATCGGTCCTCCAGGCCCAGCGCGGCGAGGAACTCCTCCGCGCGGACGATCTCGACGCCACGGTCGGAGAGCGCTTCCCGGACCTCGTCGTCGTCTTCCGGGTTCACCGGGCGGGTGAGGTCCCAGAGGAACCAGGTCGCGAAGCCGAGATCGGCGGCGTCCTCCGCGGTCCAGCGGACGCAGAAGTCCCGGGCGAGCCCGCAGACCGCCACGGTGTCGATCCCCCTCTCCCGCAGGTAGCCGGCGAGCCCCGTCGCGGGCCGGGTTCCTCCGGGGCCGGGATTCTCCCGGAAGCCGCTGTAGGAGTCGATGCCGGGGTCGGTTCCCTTGCGCACGATCGCGTGGAACGGCTCCCGGGGGATGTCCGGGTGCAGCTCGGCGCCGGGCGTGCCCTGGACGCAGTGGTCCGGCCAGAGCACCTGGGGGTGGCCGTGGAGCTCGATCGTCTCGAAGGGCTGGCGGCCCGGGTGGGCCGAGGCGAACGAGGCGTGCCCCGGCGGGTGCCAGTCCTGGGTGGCCACGATCGCCCCGAGCCGACCGGCCACCCGCCGGAGCAGGCGGGCCACCGGGTCGACCAGGAGGTCGCCCTCCGTGACGGGGAGGGCACCACCGGGCATGAAGTCGGGCTGCATGTCCACGACGATCAGCGCCGTCCGGCGCGGGTCAGGCCGTTCCATCCTCCGGTTCCTCCTCCGTCGCCGCGGTCACGGCGGCGAGCACGCCCGGCGGCGGGTCCCACCGGTAGCGGGTGAGGTCGAGGGTGCCGTTCGGGCGGAACTCGATCCCTTCCTCCTCGAGGAGCGCGCGCTGGATTCCCGGCGGGAACCCCGGCATCCGCTCGGTCGAACAGCCGCCCCGTGCGTTCACGACCCGCTGCCAGGGGACGTCGGGCGGGCAGCCGTGCATCGCCCAGCCGACGGCCCGCGGGGAGAGCGCGTTCCCGAGGAGCCCGGCGATCTGCCCGTAGGTCATCACCCGGCCCGGCGGGATCCGCCGGACCAGGTTCCAGACGCGGGCGAACGCCCGGCCGCGGGCACTCCGGGCCCCCGTGACGTCCCCGTGGACTCGCTCCTCGTCGCGCGCTCGCCGTCCTGGCGGGACCATGACCCACCTCCCGGGGCGTCCCGACGCCCGCTCGGCGCCGGTCCCTGCCCGTTCATTGTGCCCCCCCTT
>JAMOQA010000151.1 GCA_027064265.1 Acidobacteriota bacterium | reverse complement strand
GGGCAGGCCCCGCGGGAGCCCCGCCGCAGGTGCGACACGCCGTCCAGGGGGTTCCCCCGGAAATGCGTCACCCGGCCGGGGGGGTCCCCCCGCAAGTGCGACACTCCGCTCGGGGTCCCCCTGGAAATGCGCCACTTTCCCCGGGTTTCCGGGGGTATCGCCCCCATCGCCGCCCCCCGGTGTCGCATTTACGGACCGACCCCCCCCGCGAACTGTCGCATTTCCGGGGGGACCCCGTTCCCGGACGACCTCCGCGCGACACTCGGCGCCGCCTCCGGGACGCCCCCGGGACGTGCCCCGGCGCCCACCCCGGGTCAAGGGCGCCGGGGGACGGGGGCGGCGGATCAGGCGCGGGCGAACGGTGCGCGCACCCGGGTGGCGAGGTCGTCGAACAGGGTGAAGAGGATCGGCACGTAGATCATCGTGAGGAAGGTCGCCACCAGCAGGCCGCCGATCGCGACGACCGCGAGCGGCGACAGGCGCTCGAGGCCGATCGCCCACTCCATCGCCACCGGGATCATCCCGACGATCGTGCTGAAGGCGGTCATCAGGATCGGCCGGGTCCGCACCGAGACCGCGTCGAGGAGCGCCCGCTCCCGCGCCACCCCGCGCCGCCGCGCCTCGAGGGTGAAGTCGATCAGCAGGATCGAGTTCTTCACGACGATCCCCGCGAGGAGGATCATCCCCATCATCGAGGGCATGCAGCCGTGCTTGTCGGCGATCATCATCCCCCAGGCGGCGCCGATCAGCCCGAGGGGGATCGCGGACATGATCGTCACCGGGTGGAGGAACGAGTCGAACGCGGGGACCAGGGCGAAGTAGAGCAGGACCATCGCGAGGAGGAGGGCCTTCGCGAGCCGCCCGAACGACTCGCCCATCTGCTTCACCTCCCCCTCGTGGGAGAGGGAGTAGCCGGGGGGCAGCTCGAGCCCCGCGAGCGCCTTCTCCACGTCCTCCTGCAGGTGCGAGATCGGGCGCGTCCCCCGGTAGGCCTGGACGTCGATCGTCCGCTGCAGGCCCTGGTGGGTGATCTTCTCGGCGGCCGGGCGGAGCTCGATCTGCCCGAGGGCCGAGAGGGGCACGACGCCGTGGCGGGTCCGCACGGGGAACGTCGCCAGGTCCGGGACCCGCTCCCGCTGGTTCGCCCGCAACCGGACGATCCAGGGGATCCCGAGCTGGTTCGGGATCCGCAGGGTCGAGGCGGGCATGCCGCGCACCGCACCCTGGAGCTGTGCCGCCAGCTCGGCGGGGGAGATGCCGTACCGGCCGAACGCCTCCGGGTCGGCCCGGAAGACCGCCTCGAGCGTATCGAGGCGCCAGGAGCGGGAGATCGACGTCAGGTCCCGCACGTTGGCCCGCAGCCGCCGCTCCACCTCCCGGGCGATCCGGTCGAGCTCGGCGAGGTCCGGCCCCGAGATCATCACGTCGACCGGGGCCCGGATCGAGGAAAGGGGCGTCGCGCCGTACTCGAACACGTCGAGGGATGCGAGGCCCGGGATCTCCCGCAGCCGCTCCCGCAGCTCCTTCTCGACCTGCCAGATGCTCTTCTCGCGGTGGAAGCGGTCGACCAGGTGGATCGTCAGCATCCCCTGCCGCACCGTCCGCTCCGCGCCGAAGGAGATCACCGCCGGCTCGCTCCCGACGGCGGAGGAGATCGTCTCGACCTCGGGGCGCTCGCGGAGGATCCGCTCGATCTCGCCCAGCGCCCGCTCGCTGTCCGCGAGGGACCCGTTGGCATCGGTCTCGTAGCGGATCACCATGATCCCGGTGTCCATCGGCGGCATCAGGTTGCGGCCGATCAGTGGCATCTGCGCGAGGGACGCGACGAACAGCACGAGCCCGGCGACGAGGAAGAGCCAGCGGTGCCGCAGCCCGAGGGCGGCGAGCCACCCGTAGAACGAGCGCAGCGGATCGACCATGTAGCGGTCGAGCCGGTCGATCGCCCGCTCGATGAGGTTCGGACCCGCCCCCCGCGGACGCCGCAGGATGATCGGCGCGAAGAGCGGGATCACGGTGACCGACACGACGTAGGAGGCGAGGAGGGCGAGGGAGAGGGTGATCGTGAACGGCCGCAGGACCGTCTGCACGTACCCCCCGATGAACATGATCGGCACGAGGACCATCACGAGGGAGTAGGTCCCCGAGAGGATCGCGAGCATCACCTCCTGCGTGCCGCCGATCACGGCGGGGCGCAGTTCCTCCCCGAGCTGCTTCCAGTGCCGGTCGATGTTCTCGAGGACGACGATCGTGTCGTCGACCAGCATCCCGACCGCGATGATCACCGCGGTCAGGGTCACGATGTTGAACTCCATCCCGAGGGCCCACATGGCGAGGAAGGTCAGCAGGTAGGTGAACGGGATGGAAATGGCGGTCAGCAGCATGCTGCGCAGGTCGCCGAGGAAGAGGAAGATCACCAGGATCGTCAGGACGATCGCGTCCCGCAGCGCCCCCTTCATGTTCGAGATGGACAGGTCGATCAGCGTCCCCTGGTTGTCGGGGATCGAGAAGGAGACGCCGGGGAAGTCCCGCTCCAGTTCCGGCAGTACGCGCATCACCGCGGCGATCGTGTCGACGGCGTTGCCGCGGCGGGACCGCTGGATGTTCAGGGCGATCGCCGGCGCGCCGTTGCCGTGGTAGGCGCTGCGCGGCTCCAGCTCGCCCCGGCGGATCTCGGCCACGTCCCCCAGGTGCACGTCCCCGCCCGGCACGTGGGCGACGATGATCCGGGCGGCCTCCTCGGGCCGCTCGATGCGCCCGGTCCGCTTGAGCAAGAACTCCTCGTCCTTCCCGACCAGGAGGCCGACCGGCTGGTCCGCGTCGAACGCGGCGAGGGCCCGGCGAACGTCGAGGGCGGTGATGCCGTACCGGTCGAGGAGGTCCCGGTCGAGGTGCACCTCGATGGATGGCCTGTGGGCCCCGAACACCTCGACGTCGGCAACCTCGGGGATCGCCAGCAGGCGATCCCGCAGCTGGTTCTCGGCGAGCTGGCGCACCTGGGAAAGATCGAGGGGCGACCCCTCGGCCGGGCGGAGGGCGATCGTCATCACCGCGGGGGTCGCCGAGGAGACCTTGAAGATCATCGGCGGCCGGATCCCCGGGGGAAGCTCCGCGCGGATCCGGTCGAGGGCGTTGCTGACGTCGGTGGCCGCGGCGTCCAGGTCCTTGACGTACCGGAACTCGACGATGACCGCGGAGACCTCGTCGCGGCTGGTCGAGGTGACCAGGCGAACCTCCTCGAGCCCCTGGACCTCGCTCTCGATCCGCCGGGTGACGTCCGACTCGACGTCCACCGCCGATGCGCCGGGCCACGTGGTGACCACGGCGATCTTCGGCCGTTCCGAGTCGGGGAAGAGGTTGATGGGAAGCTGGAAGTAGGCGATCCCGCCGATCACCGCGGCGAGCAGCACCAGGGAGACGAGGAGCGCGGGACGCCGCAGGTACGCCTCGACGAAGTTCATCGTCCCACC
>JAMOQA010000150.1 GCA_027064265.1 Acidobacteriota bacterium | reverse complement strand
AGGTCGCCGGCGGCCGCGAGCCCCCCGACCACGCCGGCGGAGACCGAGTGGTCTCCGCCGAGGACGAGGGGCAGCGCACCGGTCCGGGCGATGCGGGCGACGACGTCCCGGGCCCGGGCGGCGACGGTCTCCGGGTCGGCGTCCCGGGGCAGGGCCAGGTCGCCCAGGTCCCGGACCCGGACCCCGGCGAGCACCAGCTCCCGGCGTTCCAGGTCGATGGCGCCCAGGGGTTCCCCCGTCGCGGCGTCCTCCCGGTAGAGGAACACCTCCCGGGAGGCCTCCCGGAGCGACGCGGGAGCCTTCGCCGGGCCGCGCCGGCCGAGGGCGCCGGCCTCGCAGGGAATGCCGACCACCACGACGTCCGCGGCCCCGGGGCGGAGTTCACCGGGGGCGAGAAGGGGGGCCCCGAAGCAGCCCGCCCCGCCGGCGGGCGGCGTCAGCCGGACGTCGTCTCCCGGAACCATCGGTCGAGCAGCTCCACGGTGTCGGCGGGCGTGCCCGCGACCACGCCGGTCACGGGCACCCCCGCGAGGTGTTCCGCCAGCTCGAGGGCGAGACGGGCCGGATCGCCCCCCACCGAGCGCAGGAGCGCGTTGCCGGCCCGGCGGTTCTGGAGTTCCCGGAGGAGCAGGACGAGGGCGTCGGTGCGGGAGAGCGGCGCGAGGGCCGCCCGCGCGTCCGCCCGGTGGGGCGGGGCGACCACCCCGTGCTGGAGGGCCTGCCCCGTGATCTCCTCGAGGAGCCGGTCCAGTTCCGCTCCCCGGACCCGCGCGGGGTCGATCTCGCAGAGCAGGTTTCCGCCCTGCCGGGCGAGGACGCGGAGTCCCGGCGCCCCTTCCAGCCGTTCCGTCTCCTCGACGCCGTCGCCGGCGACGAGGATCCCGTAGAGGTAGGGCGCCCGCGGGTCCGGCGGCCGTCCTCCCGTGCCGACCAGCGCGACGCCGCCCAGGGGAACCGGCTCCCGGGCGAGGAGATCCGCCGGGAGCCGGCCCGTGGCGAGCCACGGGGCCGCGAGGCGCTCCGCCTCCCCGGGCCGGATCCCGAGGGGTTTCGGGAACGGGTGCACGAGGCCGGTTTGCCGGTGGAGCGGGGCGAAGTCGTCGGAGAGGAGCCGGTACCCGCGCCCGAGGAGCCCGAGGGCCAGGGTCGTCTTCCCGGTGCCGGACGGACCGGCCACGAGGTACGCCCGCCCGTCCCGCTCGAGGGCCGCGGCGTGGAGCAGGAGCCAGCCGGTGACGCGGTCGAGGAGCGTGCGGAAGATCGCCCCGTACGCCTGCTCCGGGGCGTTCTCCGGTTCGAGGGGGGCGACCGTCTCGCCCGCGGCGAGCCGTGGCGGTGGCGGGTCGAAACGGACCTCGACGAGGGGCAGGCCGGCGTCGGCCGGCCCGGCGTCGCGGACCAGCGGGCCGAGCTCCTCCCGGAGGAGGCGGACGAGATCCTCCCCGTCCGTGGCCACGCGGAGGGCCGCGTCGAGGAGTCCGATCCGCAGCTCGGTCGGGAAACTCGCCATGACGCGGAGTATAGCGGGGGCGCGCCGGGAGGCCGGCCGGGGTACAATCCGCGCGGCATGACGGGATCGCACCACGACGCCGGCCGGGAGGCCGCGAAGCTCCGCACCGACAGCCACCCCCGGACCTTCGGCACGAACCGCTACGTCTACGCCGTCCTCTCGCGGCGGGCGCGCGGGGTGTCGATCGGGATCAACGTCAACCCGGACAAGGTCTGCAACTTCGCCTGCATCTACTGCCAGGTCGACCGGACGGTCCCCCCGGCGGTGACCGAGGTCGACGTGGAACGGCTGCTCGCGGAGCTGGACGAGATGCTCGAGGTGGCCGCCGCCGGCCGGCTGGGAGAGCTCGCCGCCCTCGGCGGGGCCCCGCCCGCGTGGCGACGGGTCGCCGACGTGGCCTTTTCCGGCGACGGCGAGCCGACCAGCTGGCCGGGTTGGCCGGACCTGGTCGAGCGGGTGGGAGACCTGCTCGCCCGGCGCCTTCCCGGCGTGCCGATGACCCTGATCACCAACGCCAGCCTGTTCCACCTCGAGAGGGTGCGGCGGGGCCTCGATGCCCTGGCCGCCCGGGGTGGACGGGTCTGGGCCAAGCTGGACGCGGGAACCGAGGAACGGTTCCACCACGTGAACGGGACGCGCGTCCCGTTCCGGCGCGTCCTCGACAACATTCGCGGGGAGGCACTGCGCCGCCCCGTCGTCGTCCAGTCCCTCTTCTTCCGCGAGGCGGGGGTCCCTCCCGCCCGGGAGGAGATCGAGGCCTGGGCCGCCCGGCTCGCGGAGATCCGCGCGGCCGGGGGAGCGATCGCGGAGGTCCAGGTGACCACCGTCGCCCGCCGTCCCCCGAGCCCGGAGATCACGGCCCTCTCCCCGGCAGAACTCGAGGAGATCGCCGCCGCGGCCCGCCGGGCCCTCCCGGAGGGCCGGGTCGAGACGTACCCCGCCCGGCCGGAGGACGGACGATGACGGGCCCCGCCTGGGCGCCGTGGTGCGGAAGGGCACCGGTGCCGGGAGAGATGATCCGTGGCCGAGAAGAAGCACAAGGTGATGCTGATCAACGTCACCCACGCGGAAGAGAGCCGGGTGGCGATCGTCAGCGATGGCGTCCTCGAGTCGTTCGAGATCGAGACGTTCGACCACAAGTCGCGCAAGGGTGACCTCTACAAGGCGAAGGTCGAGTCGGTCCACCCCGGGCTGCAGGCCGCCTTCGTCGACATCGGCGACAAGCGGGCCGGGTTCCTGCCCCTCGACGAGGTCAACTTCCGGGTGCATCCCGCCCGGGGGAACGGCAACCGGAACCGCCTCGAGAGCCACATCCACAAGGGCCAGGAGGTGCTGGTCCAGGTGGTGCGGGACGCCTTCGCCAACAAGCCGCCGACGCTCTCGACCTACTTCAGCCTCCCGGGGCGCTACCTGGTCCTGACGCCGTTCCAGGAGAGCAAGGGGATCTCGCGCAAGCTGGACGACAAGGTCCGGGACCGGCTGAAGAAGATCGTCGACTCCCTGCCGCTGCCCGAGGGGTTCGGCGTGATCGTGCGGACCGCGGGGGCGGCCGCGACGAAGCAGGAGATCCAGCGGGACCTGCGCTACCTGCTGCGCCTGTGGGAGAAGATCGAGCAGGCGGCCAAGGAGGTGAAGGCGCCGGCCCTCGTCTACAAGGAGCGGTCGCTGGTGATCCGGGCGATCCGCGACCTGTTCACGCCGGACATCGACGAGATCCTGGTCGACGACCGGGACACCTGGGAGGAGATCGTCGAGTTCTTCGAGGTCGTGCTCCCGCAGAAGAAGAAGATCGTCAAGCTCTACCAGGGCGACCGCCCGATCTTCAACAAGTACAACCTCGAGGAGCAGATCGAGAACATCTTCCGCCGGCGGGTGCCGCTTCCCTCCGGCGGGGCGCTGATCTTCGACACCACCGAGGCCCTGACCGCCATCGACGTCAACTCGGGCAAGATGCGGGGCG
>JAMOQA010000149.1 GCA_027064265.1 Acidobacteriota bacterium | reverse complement strand
TGGCCGCCGCCCTCGCGCGCTACCCGTTCCCGCCGGACATCACCTGGGACTGGGGACGCCTCGGGCGCGAGCGGGACGACGTGCTCACGATGATGCGCCGCGGGACGCTGCTCTCGCTGCTGGTCGTCGTGCTCCTGATGGCGGCGCTCTTCGAGTCGCTGACGCAGCCGCTCGCGATCGTGATCACCCTGCCCCTCGCGTTCTTCGGCGCCGGCTGGATCCTGTGGCTCGGGGGCTACGACCTGGACATCACCGGGTTCATGGGGGTGATCCTGCTGATCGGGATCGTCGTCAACAACGGGATCGTTCTCGTCGACCACGTCAACCTGCTCCGCCGGCGCGGCATGCCGCGGGAGGAGGCCCTGGTCGTCGGGTCCGGCGACCGGCTGCGCCCGGTCCTGATGACGGCGATCACGACGATCGCGGGACTCGTCCCCCTGGCGCTGCGCGGGGCGACGGTCGCCGGGGCGACGATCGATTCCCTCGCCGTCGTCGTGATCGGCGGCCTGGCGTCGTCGACGATCTTCACGCTGCTGGCGCTGCCGGTCTGGACGACCCTCCTCGAGGACGCGGGAACGGTCCTGCGCCGGGCGGTTTCCCCGGCGTGGCTGCGCCGGGATGCCCGTGCCGTCGAGGCCGGCGAGGAGGAAACGGCATGACCGGGGACGGGCGCGGCGACGCGGGGCCGGTGCGGGTGATCGACGTCTCGGCCCCCCTCGCGGACGGCCTGCCGGCCTGGCCGGGGGACGTGCCGTTCCGCCGCGTGGTGACGGAGTCGCACGACGCCGGGGACGGCTGCGAGGTCTCCCACGTGACGACGACGCTCCACGCCGGCACCCACGTCGACGCCCCGCGCCACTTCGGGGCCGGGGCGCCCGCGGTGGACGAGCTCGACCCGCTGCTCTTCCTCGGGCCCTGCCGGTTGGTCCGGGTCGACGTGCCGCCCCGGGACCTGGTCCGGCCGGAGCACCTCGAGGGCGTGCTGGACGCGCCGCGGGTGCTGGTCGCCACCGGGACGCTCCCCGACCCGGACCGGGAGTTCTCCCGGGACTTCGCGGCGCTGGCGCCGGAGACGGTGGAGGCTCTCGCGGAGGCCGGCGTGCGCCTCGTCGGGATCGACGCGCCGAGCGTCGATCCCTTCGACTCCGAGGACCTGCCGGTCCACCACGCCCTCGTCCGCCACGGGATCGTAGCGATCGAGGGGCTGCGCCTCGCTGGTGTCGCTCCCGGCCGTTACGACCTGGTGGCCGTCCCGTTGCGGATCGCGGGCGCCGACGCCAGCCCGGTCCGGGCGCTGCTGCTGCCCCCGGGGACGATCCGCCTGTCGTGAGCGACCGGGAACTCAGAGACCGGGGGACGCGCCGCCGTCGACCGGGATCGCGGTGCCGGTGACGTAGGAGGCCGCCGGGCTCGCGAGGAAGCCGGCGAGGGCGGCGACCTCCTCGGGGCGCCCGAGCCTGCCGGCGGGGATCCTCTCCGCGGTCTCCCGCGCGACCTCCTCGGGCGTCGTTCCCTTCTCTCCGGCGATCTTCTCGAACAGCTTCGCGAGGCGCTCGGTCTCGGTGTAGCCCGGCAGGACGCAGTTCACGGTGACGCCGTCCCGGGCGACCTCGCCCGCCAGGGTCTTCGCCCAGGCGGCGACCGCCCAGCGGGTGGTGTTGGAAACACCCAGCCCGGGAATCGGGGCCTTGACCGAGAGGGAGACGACGTTGATCACGCGCCCCCACCCTGCCTCGCGCATGCCCGGCAGCAGCTCCCGGACCAGCAGGTGCCCGGTGAAGAGGTGCCGGCGGAGGGCCGTCTCGAAGTCGGCGGGAGTCGCCTCGACGATCGGCCCGGCGGGGGGACCGCCCGAGTTGTGGACCAGGACCAGGTGCGGACCGTGCTCCTCGAGGTGCGCGCGGACCGCCGCGGCCGTGCCGTCGGGATCGTCCATGTCGGCGACGAGCACCAGGTGCCCTCCCGCGGAGCCGTGCTCCCGGGAGATCGCCTCGAGCTCCTCCCGGGCCTCCTCGAGGACGTTGCGCCGCCGGGCGAGCAGGGTGACCCGGGCGCCCCGCCGCGCGAGTTCCCGGGCGATCGCCCGGCCGATCCCCGCGCTCGCCCCGCAGACGAGGGCGCGGACACCATCGAGACGGTCCGGGTTCTTCAAGGGCGGCCTCCGGGGCTCACGCGAACAGGATCATCGCGAGCCGGTTGCGCAGGTCCTGGACGTCCGGGTGTTCCGGCCCGAGCTGGTCGAAGAGGGCCAGCAGGGTGCGCCGCGCCCCGTCGTCCCGGTACTTCCGGTCGCGCTTGACGATCTCGAGGAGCTCCTCCATCGCGTCCCGGGTACGGCCGGTGGCGAGGTACGCCCCGGCGAGGGCGAAGCGGGCCTCCGGATCGTCCGGATTCGCGTGGACCCGGGCGCGGGCGGCCTCGAGCCCCCCCGCGGCGGCGCCCGCCGCGATCATCTCGATCAGCAGGACCTCCCGGTCGGCGGCTTCCTTCTCCGGGGCGCCGTCCGGGATCTTCGCCAGCAGCTCCTTCGCCTCGTCCACCGCTCCCCGGGCGGCGACGATGCGGGCGAGCTCGAGCAGGACCTTGCCGTCCTCCGGCTGCTTCATCAGGAAGCGCCGCAGGGTCGCCTCCGCCTCGGCGACGTCCCCGGAGGCGAGGAGGCGCCTGGCCTGCGTTACCACGTCCTCGTCCTCGGCGGGGACGAGCTGGCGGATCCAGGCGTCGACGACATGGGGCGGCTGGGCACCGACGAACTCGGCGACCACGACGCCGTCCTTGAACGCCTTGACCGCCGGGATTCCGCTGACCCCGAACTGGGCGGCGAGCTGCTGGTTCTCGTCCACGTTGACCTTGGCCAGCACGGCCTTGCCGCCGGTCCGGGCGACCGCGTCCTCGAGGACCGGCCCCAGCATCTGGCACGGGGCGCACCAGGGCGCCCAGAAGTCCACGACCACCACGGCTTCCTTCGACCGGTCGATCACCTCCCGGGCGAAGGTCGCGGTGCTGACGTCGAGAGCGTGTGCGGGCATGGCGTCATCCTCCTCCGGGACGCCCGGGGCGTCCCGAACCCCCACCATGGGATCCGGCGCCCTCGCTGGCAAGGCGGGGGAGACCGGCCAGGGCGGCCACCCGGTCGAGCAGGCCGGCCGCCCGGTCCGTCGGCAGGTTGCTGACGTAGAAGCGGGAGAGTCCCAGCCCCGCCAGCCACCGGAGGGTCCGGGCGGCGACCTCTTCGGGGGCGACGCCCTCCTCGCCGAACTCCCGCGCGAGCCCCTCCCGGGGAACCGGGAGGAACCGGGCCAGGGCGTCCAGGGTCTTCCGCCGGGCGGACCGCCAGAAGAACACCCCGGCGAACACGGGCAGGTCGAGGCCCCGGCGGGAAGCTTCCCCGAGGAACGCCTCGAGGGGCGCCGGGTCGTGGTGCGAGACCACCTGGGTCAGCACGAAGTCGAGCCCCTCGGCGTGGTCGAGGAGCAGGGAAACCATCTCG
>JAMOQA010000148.1 GCA_027064265.1 Acidobacteriota bacterium | reverse complement strand
CCATAGTTCGTGAAAACCTACAGTTACGGGAGATCGACCCTCTCCTGCTTTCCCATGCGCAACTCGACGGTTTCCGGACGTTTGCGGCAAGCCAGCACGAGCCCCTGGACCTGAACACGCTGATCCTGCCGAACGGGTTCTTCGTGGACGTCGACCCGGCGCCGCTGCGGCGGTCCGGGAGAATGACGCCCCGGCAGCGGCGGGAGCGTGAGGAACGGGAGCGCCGGCTGGGTTGCCCGGATCCCCGAGCACGGGAGCGGAGCACGGAGCGGATCCTGCGGCGGTGGCTGGCGTTGCTGCCGGAAAAGGTGCGGCCGGCACTGGCAACCGACGAGGAGCCGGCTTACGAACGAGTGATCCGCCGCCTGAAGAGAGGCGTGATCCACCGGACGGTTTCTTCCCGGGCGCGGCGGGATGATCCGAACCACGTGCTGTGGCGGACGAACCACGAGCACCGGCTGCTGAGGCATGCGCGCGCCGACCACAAGCGGGAGACGCTGTCGTTCGCAAAGCGGCTGTGGGGCCTGCTGGACAGGATCTGGATCCACGTGGCGTGGCGGAACCTGGTCAAGGGCGTCTCGGAGCGCAGCCGGAAGGGGGCGCGGACGACGCCGGCAATGCGGCTGGGGATCCGCTCCCGGCCGTGCCGACCCGAGGAGATGTTCCGGCGACGAAGATTCCCCGAGGTCGTCGGTCTGCCCCGGGAGCTCGAGCCCGCCTACCTCGGAACCGTCCGGGCGCGGCCCCGGGAGATCGTCCGTCCGGCGACCCGCAACAGCGTCTTCTGAGAACTCCGGAAGGGAGCCTCCCTGTCCATCGCCGCGGGTGAAACGGCCGGCGCATCGAGGCCCCGTGCGTCAAAGGCCAGGGAACACGAAACCCCGGGGGCGTGCTGAACGCCCCCGGGGTCGCGACCTTCCCGCAGTGCTGCCGGGGAGATGGAGACCGCGCGGACGGCCCCCGTTCCCGGCGCACCTCTCATCACTTGCCGAACAGGCCGGCGATCAGCTGGGCAGTCGCATCGGAGATGACGATGTTGTCGCTCAGCGTGAAGCTGTCCTTCACCGCCTGGATCCCGGTGCCGATCCCGCTGGCGTCGAACATGCTGTTGGCGGCATCCACGGCGCCCTGGACGTCCACGTCACCCGCGGTGCCGTCGTCGTTCACGCTGACGAACTGGTTGAAGAGGTCCCCCAGCTGGCTGTCGGTCTGGGCCAGGCCCTGGAGGAAGCTGAACAGGCCGACACCCGGGGCGATGCGGTTCTCGAGCTCCTGGACCTTCAGCTTACGGCTCATCGCACACTCTCCTCCGGCGGGCGCTGCGCCCGCCCTCGTTGTGGGGACCCGTGGCCCCCGAACTCTCTCTCCCCCGGCATCCGGCCGGACGCCGGGACCCGCCTTCCCCCAGAGCAAGTCCCGGGCCAATGGCGCAGATCCCCGGGAGCGATCCCCGGGCGTTCGATCCCGTACGCTCCCTGCCGGACGTGCTTCCCCCCGCGGCAGGAGTGCGACGACGGTTTCCACCGTCGTCGCGGCGAAGACGGAATCGGCGAGGAGTGTAAGGAAACCGGACAGCGCCTCGACCCGGATCATGCACGAACCTTCGAGGCGAGACGCCGTAGATGCATGCAGGGCCGAACACCCTGCGGCGCACCTCGAGGCATGCCGCGGGGTGCTCGGCACCGAGAGCGCGCGCGAGGGCCCGAAGTGCCCGGCCGGAGTGCGGATCCGTGGTTCGTCCGGAGGGTTCGTGCGGGATCCGGGCTAGAGGAGCGATGGATCGACCAGCCGGAGCAGGCGCCGCCACGCGAGTGCCGCGAGGGGCCGCCGGCCACAGAGGATCTTGATCGCCCCGGTCATCCCCGGCCGGAGCTTCCCGTCGGGGTTCTCCACCGAGCAGCGCACCCGGAAGACCGCGCGCCCCAGGGAGTCGGTCTCCGCCCGGGGAGCGATCTCGAGGACCTTGCCGGAGAAGGTGCGGGTCGGCCAGGCGGAAAGGCGCACCTCCACGGGCAGGCCCGGATGGACGTCCCCGATCTCGCTCTCGGGAACCACCGCCTCGGCAACCAGGTTGCCCAGGTCGGCGATCTCGAGGACGAGCCCGCCGGCCGGGATCCGTTCCCCGAGCTTCTCGTCGGGGTGCGGAGTGACGACGACCCCTTCGGCCGGGGCGCGCAGGTCGCACGCCGCGAGGCGGCGCAGGATGTCGGCGGCCCTCGTCTCCAGGCGGGAGACCTCCGCCCGGGCCGCCGCGATCCGTTCCGGGCGAGCACCCCGCTCGAGGAGGCGCGCCTCGTCGAGGGCGGCCCGGAGGACCCCCTCCTTGATCTTCAGTTCCTTGGTCACCTGCTCGTAGAGGTCGGCGGGAACCAGTCCTTCCTCGCGGAGCCGGCGGAGCCTCTCGTGCCTCGCCTTGAGGTGCTCCACCTCGGCCCGCGCGGCCCGCACCTTTTCCCGGGCCTGGCGCACCCGCTCCTTCTCCGGGCCGTCGAGGAGAAGTTCCAGGTCGGCACGGGCCCGCTCGACCTCCGAGCGGGTCATCGCGAGCTGGGCGAGGAGGTCGCTCCGGTCGAGCCTCGCGACCACCTGGCCGGCGGATACCCGTTCCCCCTCGCGCACCAGGACCTCGGCCAGGTTCCCGGCGATCTCCGGCCGGACCGCGACCCGGCTCCCCGCCTCGAGGACGACCTGCCCGCCGACCTTGAGCGGCCACGGGACCGCCAGGACGAGGCCGGCAGCCAGGACGACGGCGCCGACCGTGGCGAGCCGTGCCGGCGTCATCCGGGTCACGGCCCGGGCGAGGGCGCGAGCGACACCGACGAACAGCCGGCGGCCCAGCCAGAGGAGCAGTGCGGCGAGCCCCAGGGGACCCCAGAGGCCGGCGACGGCGGTGGAGAGGTTGAACGCCAGGTGCCCGAGGATGGCGAAGATCCCCAGGATGTACACCGTGGAGAGCGCGCCATAGACGGCGAGGAAGAGACGTGCCCTTGGTGCGAGGGGCGGCGCCTCCGCCCGACGTCCGAAGAGCCTTCCGACTCCCCGGGCCACGGCACCGAGCGCGGTGGCCCGCAGGTTCGGGATCCCCGAGAGGTCGGAAAGCACGTAGTACCCGTCCAGCCGCAGCAGCGGGTTCAGGTTCATCAGGACACCGGCGCCGGACGCGGCGGCGGCGACGAAGGCCAGGATCTTGCCGGTCCCGGGGGCCAGGAAGCGCCACAGGTGCAGGGCGGTGACCGCCACGCCCAGGTCGAACATCGGACCCGCGAGGCTGACGAGGACCCGGTGCCGGCGACGCCGGAAGAGCCAGGCATCGGACACGTCCACGTAGAGGGCCGGCATGATGAAGAAGATCAGCAGGAAGCCCAGCTCGGGAACGCGTCCCCCGTAATGCTTGCAGGTCAGCCCGTGGGCGAACTCGTGGAGGGCCGTGAGGACGATCGCCGCCAGCAGGAACCCGGAGAGCCAACCACCGGCCGCCAGGTGGGGCAGGT
>JAMOQA010000147.1 GCA_027064265.1 Acidobacteriota bacterium | reverse complement strand
GCACGCTGCGCCCCTACGGGAATCGACGAGACGTTCAACTCGTAGGGGTCCAGCGTGCTGGACCCGTGCCGCGCGAAGCGCGGCCAGCGGGTGGCGCTTCGCGGCACGCGGGCGCAGCACGCTGCGCCCCTACGGGCCTGGGATGCCCCCGATTCCGTTCGGGGGGTCAGGAGCGGGAGGCGCGGCGGCGCTTCCTCGCGGCGAACTCGGGGGCCTCGCGGATGCAGGTGCCGAGGACCCGGATCGAGTCGACGAAGGTCTGCCAGCCGGTGCGCGGGGCGTGGGCCGGCTGGTCCCCCAGCTCGGGGAAGCCCCGCTCGTCCGGCGTCAGCTCCTCCCAGCGTTCGAAGAGGCGGCCCCACGGGGAGGCGAGGACGTCGGCCATCTGGCGCTTCGCCCGGGTCGGGTACCAGAAGCTGTCGTGGTAGAGGACGCTCGCCACGTAAGCCCAGGGGGCGAGCACGGTCTTGAGAGACCACTCGATCGGCTTCTTGAGGGGACCCCAGTAGATCAGGTGCTGCATCCGGGAGGCGAAGGTCATCTTCCGGTAGGGCCCCTCGAAGTGCCAGTTCTCCCGGGCGGCGTCCTCGTCCCCGGCGATCTCGATCTCCCGCGGGTCGCCGACCCCGAGTCCCATCTCGTGGGCGAGGGCGATGTAGCGGATCTTCATCGGGTCGAAGCCCATCATCTTCGCGGCGACCGCGTCGATGGCGACCTGGTCCGCGCTGGCGAGGATGACGTCCTTGACGTGGGGCTTCATGCAGCGGGGGCCCGGCCCGTCCCCGGCGAACGTGCCGTCCATCACCGCGAAGACCCCGGCGTGGATCTTCTTCTGGATCATCAGGAGGTCGACGAGCGTCTCGTGGATCACCGGGTGGGTCCAGTGCCGGCGCTCGTTGAGGAGCCCGCCGAACGCGTTCTTCATCGCCCCCGTCGTGGTCGTGAAGACGTGGGTCTTCACGGTCGGCAGGTGGACGATGTTCTCGCCGATGAACCGCTTCGGGACGTGGAACCCGTCGGGGTAGACGTCGTTCAGCACGAGGAACCGATCCGCGAGGTCGCCGACCGCCTCCCGGACGTGGATCCACTCCTCCCCCTCGTAGAGGTGGACGTTCCGCAGGCCGTGGGCCTCGACCACCGGGAGCTGCTTGTTCTCCCGCTCCCCCAGGTGGGCGTCGATCACCACCGTCCGGTTGTGGCACGCGTGGATCAGCTCCCGGCGGAAGCCGTCCCGGAGCATCGCCCGGATCACCCCGTCGAGCTGCCAGGGGGTGGTCGAGCTGCCGGGGAAGAAGAAGTGCCAGGAGATGTTGATCTTGAGGGCCGTGTCGACCGTCCTGTCGAGGACGTCCTGGTAGTCGGCCAGGTTGAGGAGCCGGTGGTAGTCCTCGAGCACGGTGCGGGGGGTGGTCTTCAGGACGGCCACCTTGCTGCGCGCCATCGCTTCCTCCGGGTCGGGCACCGGGTCCGGGGGGCGGGGCCGCCCCGGGGTCAAGTCTGCGGCCCGCCGCGGAGGGCCGCCAGCCGGGCGGCGTAGAACTCCTCGAGCCGGTCGACCAGCCGGGGGACCGTGTAGGTCTCCCGGGTCACCCGTCCGCCCTCGGCGGCCCGTGCCCGGGCCGCGGGCAGGTCGGAGAGCACCTCCGCGAGGGCGTCCGCGAGCGCCCGGGCGTCCCCCGGGGGCACGACCCGGCCGAAGGCCTCGTTTCCCAGGAGTTCCCGGGCGGCCCCGATCTCGGTGGCGACCACCGGGACCCCCAGGGCGAGGGCCTCCTTGATCATCCCGGAGCTGGCGTCGCAGCCCACCGACGGGAGGACCGCCACGTCGAGGCCGGCGAGGAACTCCGCCACGTCCTCGACGAAGCCGAGGAAGTGGACCCGGTCGGCGATGCCGAGCTCCCGGGCGGTTTCCTCGAGCAGCTCCCGGTCGGCCCCGTCACCGGCCAGGGCGACGTGGAGACCGGGGTGCTGGCCGGCGAGGAGGCGGGCGGCCGCCTCGAGGAGGTACCGCTGCCCCTTGTCCGGGACGAGGCGCGCGGCGGTGCCGACCAGCAGGTCTTCCTCGCCGAGTTCCAGCCGGCACCGGAGCGCCTGCCGGTCCGGGGGCGGCTCGAGGCGGAGGTCGGGGCGGAGGGCGCTGGGGATCACCGGGACGTCGGCGAGGTCGAGGGCGCCCTGCTCGGCGAGGGGCCGGTACCGGTCGAGCACCTCCCGGGCGACCACCGCGAGGCCGTCCAGCCCCCGGAGGTACAGCCAGCGGTTGGCGGCCGAGGCCCGGACCCGCTTCGTGTTGTGGCGGGTCAGGACGTGCGCGAAGGATGGCATCCCGGGCAGGAACCGGTGGGCGATCGCCACGGCCCAGGTGTCCTGGGAGCCGTGGGAGTGGACGACGTCCGGCCGCACCTCCCGGAAGAGGCGGGCGAGGACCCGGATGTCGTGAAACAGGTCGAGCACCCGGCCGGCGGCCCGGAAGCGGACTTCCCCGAACACCTCGATCCCGGATTCCCGCGCCTGGCGCGCCGGGCGCCCCTCCCCCGGCACCGCCAGGATCACCCGGTGTCCCCGGGCCGAGAGTTCCCGGCAGACCCCGAGGACCCGGTTGATCTGGCCGCCCCAGCCCCGGTGGAAATCGGTGTGGACGATCGTCCAGGGTCCGGCCACCCCCGGCCTCCTTCCGCTCAGCGGTGCTCGAGGAAGAGCTCGCGCTCCACCAGCTCGCACAGAACGTGCCCGACCAGGATGTGGACCTCCTGGACCCGGGCGGTCTTCTCGCCGGGCACGACCAGGGCGTGGTCGCAGGCCTCCCGGATCGTGCCCCCGTCCCGGCCGAGGAGCCCGACGGTGGTCATCCCCCGCTCCCGCGCGGCCCGGAGGCCGGCGAGGACGTTCCGGGAACGCCCGGACGTGGAGATGCCGATCGCCACGTCTCCCCGCGCTCCCAGGGCCTCGACCTGCCGGGCGAAGACCAGGTCGTAGCCGTAGTCGTTGGCGACGGCGGTCAGGATCGAGGTGTCGGTGGTCAGGGCGACGGCCGGGAGAGCCGGGCGCTCGAGCTGGAAGCGACCCGAGAACTCCGCCGCCAGGTGCTGGGCGTCGGCGGCGCTGCCCCCGTTGCCGAACAGCAGCACCTTGCCCCCCCCGCGCAGGCAGCGGGCGAGAACCTCCCCCACGCGGAGGAGTTCGTCCGCGTGAAGCTCGAAAAAGCGCGCGACGAGGAACGAGTGTTCCTCGGCGATCTCCCGGACCTGCTTCTTCTCCATTCCCGGCCTCCGGACCGCGGGAGCGCGGTGCTCCAAGTCTACGCTGCCGGCGGGCGCGCGGGGACCTCTCCCCGTTGCCCGGGAGGGGGGCGGGGTGTCAACATTCCCTGTCGGCGGGCGCGGGGCGCCCGGGCAGGGAAGGAGTGAGCGACGCATGCGGCCCCTCGGACCGGGCGAGACCCTCGAACAGCGGCTCCGGGAAGTCGGGATACGGATCACGGCTCCCCGGCGGGCCATCCTCCGGGT
>JAMOQA010000146.1 GCA_027064265.1 Acidobacteriota bacterium | reverse complement strand
CCCCGTCCATCGCCTCCCGGTTGCCCCCCACGTCGGTGACGACCTGGGGGATCCCCGCCGCCAGCGCCTCGAGGACGACGTTCGAGAACCCCTCCCGCCGGGAGGCGAGGACGGCCACGTCGGCCGCCCGCAGGAGGCGCGGGACGTCGTCCCGGGGACCGAGGAGGTGGGCCCGGTCGGCGAGACCCGCCCGGGCGATTTCCTCGCGCAGCTCCGCCTCGAGGGGACCGTCTCCCGCGAGGAGGAGGTGCGCCCGGGGATGGGCCGGGGCGATCCGGGCGAACGCCGCGAGGAGCCCCCGGTGATCCTTGTCCGGGATCAGCCGGGCGGGGCAGAGGAGCAGGAGGGCGTCCGGGGGGAGCCCGAGCTCGCGGCGGACCGGCTCCCGTTCCCGGGGGATGCCGGCGATCGCCGCCACGTCGAGGCCGTTGTAGAGGACGTGGACCTTCGCCGGGGAGACGCCGGTGGCCCGGACGTAGTCGTCGCGGACGGCGCCCGAGACGCAGACGATCGCGGCCCGCAGCGGCGCGAGGAGGCGCTCCTGCAGGCGATGCCGGAGGCCGGAGATCGAGCCCAGGGTGTGGACGGTGGCGATGGAGGGAAGACCGGCGCGCCACGCGGCGACGGTGGAGGTCGTGGAGGGCCCGTGGGCATGGCCCTGGACCAGGTGGGCGCCGGTTGCCCGGAACCGCCCGGCCAGCCAGCGGATCGTCGCCGGGCGCACGCGCCCCCGCAGGCGCCGGACCTCGACGGGGATTCCCGCCTCCTCGAGGGGACGGAGGAGCGGACCACCCTCCCGGGTGAGGACCAGCCGGGTCCGCACCCGGCCCCGGGCCTCGAGGCGTGGCAGCACCCGCGCCAGCTGGCGCTCGGTGCCCCCGAGGCGCATCCAGAGGTAGACCCGGGTGACCCGGAGGGGCTCGTCTCCGCTCCTCCGACGGTTGCCGCTCATCGTGCCCGCAGGAGGAGGACGAGGCCCCCGAGGCCGACGGCGAGGGGCGGTCCCCAGGCGGCCACCGCCGGGTCGAGAACCCCTTCCCGTCCGAGGGAAGTGGTCACCGCCCAGGCGCTCCAGAAACCGAACACCAGCAGGAGGGAGATGCCGAAGCCGTAGAGGGTGCCGCGGCGCGCCCAGCCCGAGATGACCAGGGGGATCCCGACCAGGAGGAAGAGGACCGGCAGGAGCGGGGTCACGAGCTTCTCGTGGAGGCCCACGACGAGGGCGGAAGGGTCGTAACCCGCCTGGGAGATGCGCCGGAGGTGCCGTCTCAGGTCCCGGAACGAGAGCTGGTCCGCCAGGTGCTTGCCGAACAGGAGGCGCGACCGGGTGGCGCCGAAGAGCTCCGGTTCCTCCCGGAAGGGGAGCTCCTGCTCGTCGAAGGGTTCCCAGCGCACAGTGCCGTCGGGGAGGAAGGTGCGGCGCCAACCGTGGAGGAACCGCCAGTGGCCGGCATCCGTCCGGACGACCCGGGCCGCTTCCACCCGCTCGACGAGGCGGGCTTCCTCGAAATCGACGACCAGGACCGTTGCGTCCAGGAGCGCCCGCTCCCGGGGGTCCCAGTCCAGGTAGCCCCAGAGATGGTTCTGCTCCCCCAGGATCCAGCGGCGGCCGGTCGCCAGGTCCTCGGCGGATGTGCGGCCCCGGATCCGGTCGAGGGCTCGGCGGGACTCCCGCTCGAGGCCGGGGACCATCGTCTCCTGGATCGTGCCGTAGGCGGCTCCGAGGCCCACCGTGAGGAGGAGCAGGGGAGTCGCGATGCGCAGGGGACTGATCCCGCAGGCCTTGAAGGCGGTCACCTCCCCGGCCCGGGCGAGGCCCGCGAGGAAGACCGTTCCCCCGAGGAGGGCGGCGATCGGCAGGAGGAACTTGAGCTGCCCGGGGATCGAAAGTAAGACGTAAGATAGCAGGTCCCGCCATGGGAGGCCGGGAAGGGACGGATCGACCTCGTCCAGCGCCCCGTTGAACTCCACCGCCAGGGCCAGCACCAGGAGGACGAACAGGACCGCGAGGAGCATCCGGACGTACCCCGCGGAAAGGTAACTGTCGAGGCGGGTGAGAGGAACCCAGGCGGCCCCGGGTTCCCGGCGCCGCCGGGACGGGCTGCGGCGAGGTCCCTTCCGCACCGCGGGAGCAGGTGGGCGCCGGAACCGGGCGACCACTCCTCGGACCAGGGCGGAGAGGGCCCCGGAACCGGTCGCGTCCCGGCGGGCGAGGGACACCCAGAGGTAGAGCCCCCAGGCGGTGGCAACCAGGTCCGGGAGCCACGGCCCCAGCCAGACCGGCCACTTGCCCTGCTCGGAGAGCCCCCAGCCCATCGAGAGCAGCACCCAGAACACGAAGATGATCATCAGGGCCTGGGTCATCCCGACGAACCGGCCGCCACGCTGGGTCGTGGCTGCGAGCGGAAATGCGGCGAAAGCAAGGGCGATCACGGCGAGGGGGAGGGCGGTCCGGCGATGCCACTCGAGCATCGCCTTTCGCAGCCGGGTCTGGAGGTGGATGCGCCGCCCCTCCCGGGTCTCCGTGGCGATCTCCTTCCGGAGCTCGTGGGCCAGGGAGAGGAGCTCGAAGCCGACGGCGACCTGGTGGTCCCGGCCCCGGTTCTTCGAGAGGGCCCGGATCGCGGGGTCGGGAGGAAACGTCAGGGTCATCTGGCGGTAACGGATCCGGTCCCAGGTGTCCGGCTGGAGGGGACGCCAGACGTGCCGCTCGCCGTCCTCGAGGAGGAGGCTGATCTTGCCGGTCTCCCGGTCGAACCAGACCTGGCCCCGGCGGGCGAGGACGAGGCCCGCCAGGTCGCCTCCGGGGGCCTCCTGGGAGAGGAGGACGCCCCGGAAGACCCGCCCCTCCGGAGATTCGGCCGCGGTGCGGGCGTAGAGGACCGGGGCGCCGGGAAGCCGGTCGTAGATCAGGCCGGGCGTGATCTCCCGGGAGAGGTCCCGCGCCCGGACGATCTCCTGGACGAGGCGGCGCTCGTGGCGCTTGCCGAGGGGCAGCAGGAAGTGGCCGAGGACCAGCCCGACCAGGGCAACCAGGACAGCCAGCAGCAGCACGGGACGAGCGATCCGCCAGGGGGAAGCCCCGGTGGCCCGGAGGGCGACGATCTCGTGCTGCGAGGCCATCCGGCCGATGCCGACGAGGACGGCGAGAAGGGCCGCCATGGGGAACGTGTAGAGGAGGAGCCGCGGCAGTTCCGAGAGGACGAACCCGAAGAGGAGCCCGGCGGGCACGCGCTTCTCGATGGTCTGGCGGACGAGGAGGAAGAGGACGTTGAGGAGCAGGACGGTGGTAAAGCCTCCGAGTCCCAGGAGAAAGGGGCCACGGACCTCCCGCGCGATCATCCGGTCGAGTCGACCCCAGGGACGCATCCGCTCCGGTCCTCCCGCGCCGTTCCGGCGAACGGCCCCAAGCATACCCGACATCGGGGGAGGAGTCGCGGACCGGCGGGAGGGGTTGGGACGGCGTCGGGCGGGCGGTTTCAGAAAGGTCCGATAATGTAGATTATGTTAAC
>JAMOQA010000145.1 GCA_027064265.1 Acidobacteriota bacterium | reverse complement strand
TCCCCGTAGTCCCGGGTGACGGTCACGTGGACGTCGGGCGGGACGACCTCCCCCTCGAGGGCATGGACCTTCTCCATCACCCGCTCGACCACCGCCTCGGCGTCCGAGCCCTTGCGCTTGGCGATCGCGACCGTCACCGCGGGGAAGATGCCGCCCTTCCCCGCGAGGACGGGGATCCCCTTCTCGACCGCGCCGGGACCCGGGGAGAAGAAGACGTAGTTCGTCACCTCCTCGGCGGTGTCCCGGACGTCCGCCACGTCGCGCAGGTAGACCGGCCGGCCCATGTGAACGCCGACCACCAGGTTCGCAACGTCCTCGACGGACTCGAGGAACGCCCCGGTCTCGACGACCACCGCCCGGTCACCGCTCTCGAACTCCCCCGCCGGCGCGGTGGCGTTCTGCCACTGGAGCGCCTGGACCAGCATGTTCGGGTCGACGCCGAAGGCGGCCATCCGGGCCGAGTCCAGCATGACCCGCACCTGGCGCCGCTGCCCCCCGATCAGGTCGATCCGGGAGACGTCGTCCAGGCGCTGGATCTCGCGGGCGAGCTGGGCCGCGATCCGGCGCAGCTGCGGGTGCTCGTAGCGATCGGACCAGAGCGTCAGGCCCAGCACCGGGACGTCGTCGATCGTGCGGACCTTGACGAGGGGCGGCGTCGCCCCCTTCGGCATCTGGTCCATCCCCGAGACCAGCTTGTCGTACACCTTGACCAGGCTGCGCTCCTGGTCCTCTCCCACGTAGAAGCGGACGGTGACCATCGCCACCGAGGGCATCGAGGCGGAGTAGACGTACTCCACCCCCGGGATCTCCCACATCCGCTTCTCGAGGGGGATCGTCACCCGGTTCTCCACCTCCGCCGGGTCCGCGCCGGGCAGGCCGACGAAGATGTCCATCAACGGGACGACGATCTGGGGTTCCTCCTCCTGGGGAGTCAGCGCCACGGCGAACGCGCCGAGGCCGAGGGCGGCCAGCATCAGGAGGACGGTCAGCTTCGAGTCGATGAAGAACCGGGTCAGCCGCCCGGCCGGTCCGAGCCCCGTCGTCGTCATCGCCTCAGTCCTCCACCGGGGTCCCGTCGGCGAAGCCCGGCGGCGGCGCCACCACGTAACGGTCGCCCGCCGCGAGGCCGGAGAGCACCTCGATGCGGCCGTCGATCTCCCGGCCGAGCTTCACCCAGCGCAGCCGCGCCCGGTTCTCGCCGTCCAGCACGAAGACGCCCCGGAGCTGGCCACGCCTGACGATCGCGGTCCCGGGAACGAGCAGCGTCTCGCGCAGGCCGCGGTCGAAGCTCACCCGGGCGAACATGTTCGACTTGATCGTCCCCTCCGGGTTCTTCAGCACGAGCTGGACGGCGAAGGTCCGGCTCCGCGGATCCCCGGCAGGCACCACCCGCCAGATGTCCGCGGTCTCGTCCAGGTCGAGGACGTCGATCCGCACCCGGGCCTGCTGCCCCGGGGCCAGCCCGGTCACGTCGGACTCGGGAACCTGGGCCGTCACCTTGACCCGGGAGAGGTCCTCGACGACGAACATCGGCATGCCCGGAGCGGCCATGTCCCCGACCTCGGTCATCTTGCGGACGACCCAGCCGTCGATCGGCGACACGACCTCCGCGTACGACAGCATCACCTTCGCCGCGTTCAGGTTCGCCTCGGCCTGCTGGAGCGCCGCCTGGGCGACCGTGTAGCCCGCCGTGACGTCCTCGAGGTTCTTCTGGGTCGCGGACCCCTTCTCGTGCAGGGCGACGATCCGGTTGTACTGGGCCTCCATGTTCGCCAGGTTGGCCTTCGCCATCGCGACGGCAGCCTCGGCCTGGCGGACCGCCGCGTCCAGGTCGCGGCGCTCGAGGCGGGCCAGCACCTGTCCCCGGTGGACCCGGTCGCCCTCCTCGACCAGGACCTCGTCGACCCGGCCCATGATCTTCGTTCCCGGCGAGATCCGCTTCCACGGCTCCACCGAGCCGGTCGCCTCGACGATCACCGGCACCCGCTCGAGGGCCGCGACCGCCGTCTCGACGCGCACCGGCGCCAGGTCGTCCCCGGGCCGGTCCGCGGTCTCGCCGGAGCTGCCGCCGCAACCGGCGAACACGAACCCCAGGATCACCACCAGCACCACCAGGAGCCACGTCTTCCGGGCCATCGTCGTCTCTCCCATCCGCAGGTCGTTCGTCGATCTCCGCGCTCCGCGCGCCTCCGTCCTCACGTCACAGCCTCCCGACCGCCAGGTCGAGGGCGGCCCGGGCCAGCAGGACGTCCCGCTGGGCGGAAACCTCGCGGGTACGGGCCCGGGTAAGCCGGGTCTCCGCGTCCAGCAGTTCGACCAGCGTCGTCAGGCCCTCCTGGTACCGGTCCTCGACGATCTTCAGGCTCTCCTCGGCCCACGCGACCGCGTGCCGGGCCTCCTCGAGGCGCTGGAGGGCCGCCGCCAGGTCGTGCCACGCCTGCCGCACCTCGAGCGCCACCTTCTGCTCCAGCAGGCGGGTCATCTCCTCGGCCTGGCGGGCGCGAGCCCGGGCCTGCCGCACCCGGGCCCGGGTGCGGGCGCCATCGAAGGCGGTGAACTTCGCCGCCGCGACCAGGGACCAGCTGTCGCCGGCGGTCCCGGGGCGGGAGTGCTGGTTCCCCTCGTACCAGCCGGCGATCCCGATCTCCGGGAAGTACTCCCCCCGGGCGACCCGGACCATCCGCAGCGCGGCCTCCTTCTGCTTGCGGGCGGAGCGCAGGTCGGGCCGTCGCTCGAGGGCCTCGCGGACCAGGACGCCCAGCTCCTCCGGCTTCCGGTCGGGCACGGGGAGGGCCGAGGGAACCTCGACCGGGGTGTCGAGGTCTCTCCCCATCGCCATGTTGAGCGCCGCCCGGGAGACGGAGACCGCCGAGCGGGCGCGAATCACCATCTCCTCGATCTCGCTCTCGCGGACCTTCGCCTGCAGGAGATCGGACTTCACGACCAGCCCGGCCGCCTCCATGTCGGCGACCAGCTTGACGTGGGCCCGGGCGGTCTCGAGGGCATCCTCGGCGACCGCCAGGAAGTTCTTCGCGAGGACGGCCCCCGTGTAGGCGTCGAGGACCATCCGGACCACTTCCTGGCGGGTCCGTTCCCGGGAAGCCTTCGCCGCCTCCGCCCCGGCCTCGGCCGCCCGGATCCCGTTCGCCAGGCGCCCGCCGGTCCACAGCGGCACCTCGAGCGCGATCTTCGACTGGAAGTTGTTCAGGGGCGGCGGGTGGTTCAGGAAGTTCGGATCGAAGTGCTGCGCCCCGAACCGCTCCTGGTTCAGCAGGTTGCCGAAGACGTAGACCGGGTTGGTCGTCCGCATGAAGGTCTCCCACAGCTCGACCTTCGGCAGCCGCCAGCTCTTCGCCTCCCCGACCTGCGCCTCGGCGGCCTCCTGTCCGGCGTCGGCCGCCCGCAGCATGTGGTTGTTCTCGAGGGCGATCGCCACCGCCTGGTCCAGGGTGAGGACGTCGGCCGACGGGGGCTCCGCGGGATCCGCGGGGGCCGAGGGGGCCTCTTCGGCCAGGGCG
>JAMOQA010000144.1 GCA_027064265.1 Acidobacteriota bacterium | reverse complement strand
CGTCACCGCCGCCACCAGTTCCCAGTGGGCCGCCAGCGACCCGTCCCGGGTCACCGCGGTCCAGCCGTCCCCGAGCACCTTCACCGCGGCGTCGCCGGCGGTGATCATCGGCTCGATCGCGAGCACCATGCCCGGCTCGAGCCGCGGGCCCCGCCCGGGGGGGCCGAAGTTCGGCACCTGGGGCTCCTCGTGGAGCCGCGTGCCGATGCCGTGACCGACGAACTCCCGGACGACCCCGAACCCCGCGGCGGTGGCGTGGCGCTCCACCGCGTGGCCGATGTCCGAGAGCCTCCGGCCCGGCCGCACTTCCTCGATGGCGAGGTGGAGGCACTCCCGCGTCACCCGCGAGAGGCGCTCCGCCTCCTCGCTCACCTCTCCCACGGGGACCGTGATCGCCGAGTCCCCGTACCAGCCGTCCAGCAGCACCCCGAAGTCCAGGCTGACCAGGTCGCCCTCGGCCAGCTTCCGGTCCGACGGGATGCCGTGGACCACTTCCTCGTTGATCGAGACGCACAGGCTGGCCGGGTAGCCCATGTAGCCCTTGAAGGCGGGCTTCGCCCCCGCCTCGCGGGCCAGGCGCTCGGCAAGCTCGTCGAGCTCGCGGGTGGTCACCCCCGGCTCGATCCGCGCCTCGACCTCGTGCAGGATCGCCAGCACCAGGCGGCATGCCCGGTCGATCCTGTCGATCTCCTCGTCCGACCTCCTGGGGATCATCGGTCACCCAGGGCGGCCGTAATGCGCGAGAATACCTCCTCGATCGTCCCCACGCCATCGATCTCGGCGAGCAAACCACGCTCCCGGTAGACCTTCGCCACCGGCTCGGTCTGCTCGCGGTAGACCCGGAGGCGCTCCCGGATCGTCTCCGGGGTGTCGTCGGGCCGGCCCTCGTCCCGGTGGAGGAGCCGGTCGACCAGGACCGTGTCCGGCACCACCAGGAGGATCACCCGGTCGAGGGCGACCCCCTGGTCCGCCAGGATCCCGTCCAGGATCTCCACCTGGCGCAGGGTTCGCGGGAACCCGTCGAGGAGGAATCCCGCTTTTGCATCTTCTTCGCCCAGCCGCTCCGCCACCACCCGGCCGATCAGCTCGTCGGGCACCAGCTCGCCGCGGGCGATCGTCGCTTCCACCTGCCGGCCCAGCTCGGTCCCGGCCGCCACCGCGGCCCGGAGGATGTCGCCCGTGGAGACGTGGGGAATCCCGTAGTGCGCGGAGATCTTCCGCGCCTGGGTTCCCTTCCCCGCTCCCGGGGGACCGAACAGGACCAGCCGCATCGCCTCAGCGCCTCCCCCGGATCTTCGTCTTCTTGAGGAAGCCGTCGTAGTGGCGCATCACCAGCTGGCTCTCGATCTGCTGGACCGTGTCCATCGCCACGCCGACCACGATCAGCAGGGAGGTGCCGCCGAAGTAGAACTTCACGTTCATCCCGTCGAGGACCCACCGCGGCAGGATGCTCTCGAAGAACATCCCGATCGCCGCCGGTTCCAGCTTGTGGAGGGGGATCCCGCTGATCAGGAAGATCGGCAGCATCGAGACCGCGGCCAGGTAGATGGCGCCGGCGAACGTCAGGCGGGTCAGCACCCGGTCGATGTACTGGGCCGTCTGCTTCCCCGGCCGCACTCCCGGGATGAACCCGCCGACCCGCTTCATGTTCTCCGCCGTGTCCATCGGGTTGAAGATGATCGACGTGTAGAAGAAGCAGAAGAAGATGATCAGCACCAGGTAGAGGAAGTCCCACAGCGGCATGTTCCACTGGAGCTGCCGCTCCAGGATCCCGAGGAACGGGACCGGCCAGCGGGAGTACAGGATCTGGACCAGCGTCTGCGGGAGGGCGAGGAGCGAGGAGGCGAAGATCACCGGGATCACGCCGCCGGTGTTCACCTTGAGCGGCAGGAAGGTGTTCATCCCCCGCATGATCCGCCGGCCGCGGACCCGCGACGCGTACTGGATCGGGATCCGCCGCTGCGCCCGCTCGACGAAGACGACCGCCGCCACCACCGCGACCATCACGACGAGCAGCAGGGCCATCGTGATCAGGCTGCGCTCG
>JAMOQA010000143.1 GCA_027064265.1 Acidobacteriota bacterium | reverse complement strand
TCGAGGGGAACCGGCGCGTCGTCGACGACCCGCACCAGGGCGTCCAGGACCCGGGTGCTCACCGCCCCCTCCGGGGGAACGAGCACCATCCCGCGGCGCAGCTCGGAGCGTTCCACCCCCTGGAGGTTCACGGCGACCCGGGCGGGAGGCTCCACCCGCTCCCGGGCCTCCCCGTGGACCTGCAACCCCCGGATCCGGGCGGACGGTCCCCCGGGTGCCGCGACCATCTCGTCCCCGGTGGCGAGTGCCCCGCCGTGGAGGGTGCCGGTGATCACCGTGCCGAACCCCTTCGCCGCGAAGACCCGGTCGATCGGGACCCGGGGCCACGGGCCCTCTTCCCGGGGCGGAAGCTCCCGGGCGACCCGGACGAGGGCGGCGACCAGCTCGTCGACCCCTTCCCCGGTGCGGCCGCTCACCCGGACGAGGGGGGCCCCCTCGAGGAACGTTCCCGCCACCAGTTCCCGGACCTCCTCCTCGGCGAGGGCCGCCAGGTCGTCGTCCGCCAGGTCGATCCGGGTGAGGGCGATCGCCCCGCCCCGGCTCCCGAGCAGGTCGCAGATCTCCAGGTGCTCGACGGTCTGGGGCATCACCGACTCGTCCGCCGCCACGACGAGGAGCACCACGTCGATGCCGCTCGCCCCGGCGAGCATGTTGTGCACGAACCGCTCGTGGCCGGGCACATCGACGAACGAGAGGACGACGTCCTCCACCTGCCTGTGGGCGAAACCGAGGTCGATGGTGATCCCCCGCTCCTTCTCCTCCCGGAGCCGGTCGGGATCGATCCCGGTGATCGCCCGCACCAGGGTCGACTTGCCGTGGTCGATGTGGCCGGCGGTACCGACGACGACGACGCGGGGTTCGCTCGTCACGGGCGGACCTCCTTGCCGGGGGTTCCCGCGGCGGGTGGGGGCGGAGCGGACGCCGCGCGGCGAACCGCCGCCAGGAGGCGCCCGAGGTCGAACGGCTTCGCCAGCACCGGCGGCGCCCCGGGCCGGCGGGCGAGCCGCTCGACGAGGGAGAGATCGCCGGTGGTCAGCACGATCCGCGGGACCAGGTGGGGGGCCTCGCCCCGCACCTCCTCGACCAGCACGAGGCCGCTCTTCCGCGGCAGGGAGACGTCGCAGACCACGGCGTCCGGCCGCTCCTCGAGGATGCGCCGCGCCGCCGTCTCGCCGTCGCCGACCACGGTCACGACGGCCCCGTCGTTCTCGAGGACCTCCCGGAGGAGTCCCGCCACCGCCGGCTCGTCCTCGGCGACCAGGACCGTCCGGCCCGCGAGGGAACCGTCCCGCGCCGATGGCGTCCCCGCGGCCACCCGTTCGGGCCGGGCCGCCCGCCGGGGGAGGCGCACGGAGAAGGTCGCTCCGCGGCCGGGAGACGACTCGACCGCGACCTCCCCCCCGTGGTCCCGCACGATCCCGGCAACCACGCTGAGCCCGAGTCCCGTCCCCTTTCCCTCCGGCTTCGTCGTGAAGAAAGGGTCGAAGACCCGTTCCTGGACGTCCGGCGGGATTCCCGGGCCGGTGTCCGCCACCTCGATCGTGACCGCGTCCTCGCCGTCACCGCGCAGCCGGATCGTCACCCGCCGCTCGCCGTCGTGGTCCTCGAGGGCGTGGATCGCGTTGGTCACCAGGTTGACCAGGACCTGGACGAGGCCGTCCGCGTCCGCCTCGATGGGCGGGCAGTCGGCGGCCCCCTCGACGACCAGCTCGGCCCCCGCCCGCCGGGCATGGTAGCCGAGCAGGCCGACCACCTTCTCGGCGATCGCGCCGGGGGAGACCGGTCGCCGGGTCGGCTCCTTCGTCCGGGCGAAGGTCAGGAGGTCGCCGACGATCCGCCGGCAGCGATCCGCCTCCTCGATCAGGGTGGAGATCCACTGCTGCCGGTGCTCGGCGTCCGGGGTGGCGGCGAGCATCTGGGCGTACCCCTGGATCGTCGAGAGCGGGTTGTTGATCTCGTGGACGATCCCCCCGACGAGGACACCAAGGGCGGTCATCTTCTCGGCCCGGGCGAGCCGGGCCTGCTGCCGGCGGGCGACGGTGACGTCCTCGAGGACCAGGAGGGAGTCCCCCGCCCCGTCCCTCGGGGGAACCAACCGAACGGACACGATCCGGCCGCCCCGCGGTTCCACCAGTTCGACCGCCCGGGCCCCGCGGCGCTCCCGCAGTTCCTCGAGGCGCAAGGACCCGAGGGCCGGGAGCGGCTCCCCCTCCCCGGCCCGGGCGCCGAGCCACTCGAGCATCGCCCGCCCCTCTCGGTTGACGAGGCGGATGCGGCCCTCCCGGGAGAGGAGCACGACGCCCACCGGCAGGCCCTCGAAAGCCGCCGCCAGGCGGGACGTCTCCCGCCGGCGCTGGGCGTCCAGCCGGTCCACGGCCAGGGCGAGGGATCCCTCCACGGTCGCCGCCAGCCGGCGGGCCGCCGCGGGCGGGTGCCCGGGAAAGCCGAGGGCGATGCGCGCGCCCTCGCCCCCCCGCGGCTCGATCCATTCGCGGGGAACGTCCCCGTCCCGGCGGGCGCCCCGCCACGCGAACCGTTCCCCCGCCTTCTCCCGGGAAGCTCCCGCCCGGGCCAGTGCCTCCTCGCCGGCGGGCCCCGGTGGCCAGGCGAGGGCGGCGAGAAGCTCCCCGTCCCGCGCCCGCAGGACGATGGCCCCGGCCGCCGGGAACAGCAGGTCGTCCAGGGTGAGGGCGGCGGCACGGGCGGCCCCCGCGGCATCCACGGCCCGCCCGAGGGCGCGAACCAGCCCGACCAGGGCCGGCACTTCCCGCCCCTCGTCCCCTCGCCCGGGCCCGGCGAGGGCCTCGATCCCGGCGAGGAGCCAGTCCAGGTCCTCCTCGGCCACGGCGGGCGCCTCGCCCGAGAGGCCGGTGTCCGCCAGGACCAGGCGCGCCCGGGGCGGGCTCCCCACCGGGAGGGAGACCCGGCGCCCCGCGCCCAGGGACCACAGCAGGTCGTCGAGGGCGTCGACCCGGCCGGCGGGCAGCGGGACGACCGCCTCCCCGCCGGCGGCCACGTCTCCCTGGAGAGGGGGTGCGGCGAGGGCGCGGAACCGCTCCCCGTCCCGCCGGAAGAGGACGCACCCTCCCGGCGGAGGCATCACGAGGGCGACGAGGGAGGCGGGAGGATCGACCGCCGCGAGCCACGCGGCGAGGAGCCCGCGCGGGTCCCGCGCGGCGAGGAGATCCCGGGCGTTCCTTCCGGTCCAGCCACTCCGCGCCACGTCCGTCTCCCTTCGCCGCGCCGGGCGCGGCCCCGCCATTGTAGTCGGGCCGGGAGACCGGGAGGAGTTGCCGGCCGCGGGATCAGTCCCGGTCGCGGTCGGTGCGCCGCTCGCGCGTGGACGCGGCCCGGCGCAGCGGCGCCCGGAAGCCGCGCGGCCGGCTGAACATCCGCCGCAGACGCTGCTTGGCCTGGGTCTCGATCTGGCGGACCCGCTCCCGCGAGATCCCCATCTTCTCGCCGATCTGCTTCAGCGTGAGCACCGGCGCGCCGTCCAGGCCGAACCGGTGCCGGATGACCATCTGCTCCTGCTCGGAG
>JAMOQA010000142.1 GCA_027064265.1 Acidobacteriota bacterium | reverse complement strand
CCTGGGACCCGGTGGAGGACGACTGCCACCGCCGCTACCGGGTCTACGCCGGGAACCGCGCCCCCTGGCCCTGGATCGTCCGCAACCGGGTCGGCGCGACCGAGGAGACCTCCTTCGAGACCGACCGCGACGCGACCTTCTGGCAGGTCGTCAGCGAGGGCACCGACGGCGGCAACGGCCCCCACGGCTCCCCCTGACCGGAGCCTCGACGGGCGCAGGCCCACGGCGTGCCGCGGCAACCGGCCCCACCGCAGGGGCGCACCGCGCTCCGCCCTCCGGTGCCCGCGCGCGACGATGGCCGCTCAGAACTGGCGCACGAGCTCCGGTCGACGGTCCGCGATGCGGCCGTCGAGACACGCGTCGACGACGCGGTCCTCGTAGAGGTCGTAGATCACGCGGAGGTGTTCCGGCCGCCAGTCGGAGACGAGCCAGAGCTTGCCGGCGGTCTTCTGGGGCACGGGCGGGCGCAGACGTCCATCCCGGAGCAGGGCGAGGAGCCGCGGCAACTCCTCGGCGAGCGCGACCACCGCCCGGCAGGACAGGTCGTGCAGGCCGTCGCCGCGCACCAGCGGCGCCACCGCCTGGTGCACGATCGGACCGCCGTCGAGACGGGGTGTCAGCTCGTGGACGGTCATCCCGGTGAAGCGCGGTTCGAGCAGGTAGCTGGGCCAGAAATGGGTGATCGCCCCCCGGTACCAGGGGGAGAGCCCCCCGTGGAGGTTCCAGCACGGCCCGGGGCAGGCCTCCAGGGTCGCCCGCCGCAGCCGATGGACGCCGTACGAGAGGAGCAGGCCCGGGGCGGCGCGGCGGATCAGGTCCCGCACCTCCGGACCGTTCAGGTCCTCGCGGCGGACGCGCAGCACGGGCAACTCCGGCACGGGCCACTGCGCCGAACCGAAGAACCGCTCCTCGGCGCGGCGGCGGCGGGCAAAGTGCTCCCGGAACAGCTCCACCAGGTGCGGGTCCAGGCCGGGGGGCGGCTCGGGTTCATGGGGTTCCCGTTCCTCGATCACCAGGGCCGCCAGCTCCCCGGCCGCGGCCACCGCCCGCGCCACGAAGGCGTGGCGGGGATGGCTCCCGGTGAGGAGCACGACCCTCATGCCGGCTCCTCCGCCGGCCCCCGCCAGGCGAGCAGACCTTCCTCCTCGAGCCTGGCCACGGGGGCCTCGAGGTCCGCCATGCGGCACCCGGCCCGGGCGGCGATCCATGCGACGTCCCGCGTGCCATCGGACCAGGAGAGAACGTGGAGGATGCGCTCGAGCAGGACCCGCCCGTCGGCGACGGCGTCGCTGGAGAGGCTCCGGGTGGCCGGGCCGTTCATCGTCGGGTACAGGCCGCGGCGGCCGAGCTGCACCTCCCCGTGGGGACGGAGGTTCACCCAGGGCCCGGCCAGCTCGAACAGTCGCAGCAGGCCCTCGATCCGCGCGGCGCTGTCGACCAGCGTCTCGATTCCCATGAACGACTTGTCGTCGAGGGAATTGTGGTAGCCCTCGTAGGTCCCGTAGACGGTCCGCGCGAGCTGCCCCACGGGGAGCGCGAACCCGGGCGAGCCATACTGCCGCTCGTCGGAACCGTGGGCGGGCGTGAACGGCCGGATCTCCCAGTCCTCCGGGGCTTCCTCGGCCAGGCGCTCCACCACCCGGTCGAGCAGGGTGTCCTCCCGGCGCGTCCGCTTCCAGGAAAGGGCCCGGGTCGGCCCCCCGAGACAGGTGAGCACGATGCCGGCCGCCAGCCGCTCCCGCAGCTCGTCGCCGTGCCGGAACAGGTAGCAGAGGCTCCCGATCGTCTCCGGGGCGAGCACGAAGCGGTAGGTGTACCGCCGCCGCGGCCACCGGGAGAGCCGCCGCCAGAGGAGGGCGAGGACGATCGGCCCCGACAGCTCGTTGTTCGCGAGGGAGGGGTGGCAGAGGTACGAGGAAAGCAGGATCTCCCGGCGGCTCTCCCCCGGCAGGATCGCGTGCCCCCAGTCGAGCTGTCCGTCGACCAGCTCGCTGTCGATGAACGCCCGGTAGGTTCCCGGCCGCAACCGCTCCCGCACCCGGTGGGGCAGGCAGAATCCCCAGTTCTCCCGGTAGTACGAGGTCACGTAGGGGATCGCGTCCGGCAGCTCGGGCAGGGAGTGCAGGTGTGGCTCGAGCTCCTCGAGAGAGAGCTCCCGGTCCACCGGCACCGAGTAGTTGACCACCGCCAGGTTGGTCTGCGCGAAGTCCGCGAGGACCTCCCCGTCCGGCCCGGTGAGCCGGGCCGAGCGGATCCGCCACTCCCGGGGGACGACCCAGTCGAAGACCCCGGTCCCGCTCGGGATCGACTCGCGCTCGAGGGGGATCACCTCCCCCAGGATGTCGAGAGAGGCCCGCAGTCCGGGCCCGGTGATCGAGCGGCAGATCGGGAAGAGTCGGTCGAAGAGCTCGTCCGCGAGGGAGACGTCGTGCTCCCCGGCAGTCGCCATCGGCGCCAGTTGCGTCCCGACCATCTCCCGGACCTCCTCGCCGCGAATATCCGGCCCGCTTCGAAACGTGTCAACGCGATCCGCTTGCCCCCGCGGAGAACGGCTATCATAAGAAGATTCGCCCGGGCCTCCGCCCGGGGGAAAGGAGCCTTCCCGATGACCCCGATGGACGCCTTCTGGTTGTTCCTGGTGCTGGTGTCGCTGCAGCCGGTTCTCAAGCAGAAGATGCTCGAGGCGGCCCGGCAGCGGATGATCGCCGAGCTCGAGAAGAAGCGGGGGAGCCGCGTCATCCTGCTGGTTCACCGGCAGGAGACGATGTCCCTGCTCGGTTTCCCCGTGATGCGCTACATCGACGTCCACGACTCCGAGGAGGTGATCCGGGCGATCCACCTGACCGACCCGGACGTCCCCCTCGACCTGGTGATCCACACCCCCGGCGGCCTCGTCCTGGCGGCGACCCAGATCGCCCGGGCGGTCAAGCGCCACAGGGGGAAGGTCACCGTCTTCGTGCCCCACATGGCGATGTCCGGGGGCACCCTGATCGCCCTCGCCGCCGACGAGATCGTGATGGATCCCCACGCGGTCCTCGGGCCGGTCGACCCGCAGCTCGGCCAGATGCCGGCGGCGTCGTTCGTCAAGGTGGTCGAGGAGAAGCCGATCGAGCACGTCGACGACGAGACGCTGGTGATGGCCGACATGGGGCGCAAGGCGATCTCCCAGCTCCAGGAGACGATCCTCGAGCTGATCGGCGACCGCTACCCGGAGGACAAGGCCCGGCGCATCGCCGAGACCCTCTCCGAGGGACGCTGGACCCACGACTACCCGATCACCCCCGAGCACGCCCGGCAGCTCGGCCTGCCGGTCACCGACAACGTCCCGAAGGAGGTCTACAAGCTGATGGACCTCTACCCGCAGCCGAAGCGGACGCTCCCGTCGGTGGAGTACCTGCCGGTCCCCCGCCAGGCGGGGAACGGCAAGTCCGCGGGGAGCCACGCGGGCAGCTGATCCGCGGTATCCTCCCCCCGCGTCCCCGGCCCCGGGGGCGCGGGAGATGGCGGGATGACCGGTTCCAGGAACGGCGACCTCGGCGATCCGTACCCCGTGTTCGAACCGGG
>JAMOQA010000141.1 GCA_027064265.1 Acidobacteriota bacterium | reverse complement strand
TCCTCTACGTGGACGACCTGGTCGCCGCGATGCTCCTCCTCGCCGACGCGCCGGGGATGGCGGGGAGGGCCCTCGGGGCCGGCTCCGGGACCGGGATCCCGTTCCGGGAGATGGCGGAGACGATCGTGCGCCTCGCCGGGAGCGGCCGGGTCGTGACGCGGCCATGGCCGGAGGAGCGGAAGAAGATCGAGACCGGCGACTTCGTCCTCGATCCGGCGCCGCTCCGGGAGGCCACCGGGTGGGAACCGCGTGTCCCCTTCGAGGAGGGGCTCGAGCGGACGATCGCGTGGTACCGGGCGTACCGCGATCGTTACTTCTGAACGCCTCTCAGCGGAACAGCCCCCCCGGGCCGCCCGGAAGGCCCAGGTGTTCCCGCGCCCGCAGCGTGGCGCAGCGCCCCCGGGGAGTCCGCTCGAGGAAGCCGATCTGGATCAGGAACGGCTCGGCGACGTCCTCGATGGTGTCCGGTTCCTCCCCGAGCGCGGCGGCGATCGTGTTCAGCCCCACCGGGCCGCCCCCGTGGTCCTCGAGGATCACCCGCAGCAGCCGCCGGTCCAGGTGGTCGAGCCCGAGGGAATCGACCCCGAGCCGGGTGAGGGCCTCCCGGGCCAGCGGCAGGTCGACCCGGCCGTTCCCCTCGACCAGGGCGAAGTCGCGGATCCTCCTGAGGAGCCGCAGGGCGACCCGGGGGGTTCCCCGGGAACGGGAGGCGATCTCCTGGGCGGCCTCCGGTTCGACCTCCAGCTCGAGGCGGACCGCGGCCCGGAGCAGGATGATCGCCAGCTCCTCCGGCCCGTAGAACGTCAGGCGTTCGACGATCCCGAACCTGTCCCGCAGCGGGGCGGAGAGGAGTCCGGCCCGGGTCGTCGCCCCGACGAGGGTGAACGGCGGCAGCTCGATCCGCACCGACCGGGCTCCCGGTCCCTGGCCGATGGTGAGGTCGAGCGCGAAGTCCTCCATCGCGGGGTAGAGGATCTCCTCGACCGCGGTCCCCAGCCGGTGGATCTCGTCGACGAACAGGACGTCTCCCGGCTCCAGGTGGGTCAGGATCGCCGCCAGGTCACCGGTCCGCTCGATCGCGGGCCCCGAGGTCGTCCGGAGCCGGGCGCCCAGCTCGGCGGCGACCAGGTGGGCGAGGCTGGTCTTCCCCAGCCCCGGCGGGCCGGCAAGGAGGACGTGATCGAGGGGCCGTCCTCGCCGGCGCGCGGCCTCCAGGTAGACGGCAAGGTTCCGGGTGACCCGCTCCTGGCCGATGAACTCGGCGAGGGTCCGGGGACGGAGGCTGGCCTCGTGGCGCAGGTCGTCGTCCACGGGCCGCGGATCGATGAAACGCCCGGAATCGTCCCCGTTCATCCGCGTCCCCCGAGTCGCCGGAGCGCCGCCCGGAGGAGGGCCCCGAGATCGTCCGTCCCGCCCGCCCCGGCAGCCTCGCGCACGGCGGCTTCCGCCTCGGTTCGCTTATATCCGAGGTTCAGGAGGGCCGCCACCGCGTCCTCTTCCTCCGGGGAGAGGCCGCCCGCTCCCGTCCGGACCGGCGCCGCCGCCTCCGCCGTCCCGGCGAGCTCGAGCAGCGTCTCCCCCAGGCGGTCCCGCAGGTCGAGGACGATCCGCCGCGCCGTCTTCTTGCCGATCCCGGGGACCGCCTCGAACGGCGCCGCGTCCTCGTCCCGGGCCGCCCGGGCGATCTCCGCCGGCGAGAGGGTCGACAGGACCGCGAGGGCGAGGCGGGGCCCGATGCCGGAGATCCCGGTCAGGGCCACGAAGAGCCGCTTCTCGCCCCGCGTCGCGAAGCCGAAGAGCTGCAGGCTCTCGGCGCGAAAGACGGTGAGGACCTCGAGGGTGACCACCTCCCCTTCCCCCGGCAGGCCGTCGAGGGTCGCGAGGGGCACCTCGAGCTCGTAGCCCACGCCCCCGGCATCGACGATCACCCGGCCGGGCTCCCGTCTCCGGAGAACGCCGCGAATCCAGCCGATCATCCGTCCCTCCCGGGGACCCGGGACTCGAACCGCGCCCGGACCGCGTGGGTCAGGGCCGCCGCGAGCGCGTCCGTCGCATCGTCGGGCACGCCGTCCAGGGGGAAGCGCGCGAGGCCGGGGAACGTCCGGGGCAACACCCGCCGGACCTGATCCTTCGTCGCGTTGCCGTTGCCGCAGATCGTCTGCTTGATCTCCGCGGGAGCATACTCGCGCACGGGGATCCCCAGGCGCCCGAGAACGGAGAGCAGGACTCCCCGCGCCTCGGCGAGCACCAGCACGGACCTCGCGTTGCGGTGATGGAAGAGGGATTCCACCGCGGCGACCTCCGGGTCCCGCCCGGCGAGGAACGCCTCCGCGCGGCTCGCCAGCTCTCCCAGCGAACGGGCCCGGTCGCGCCCCCCCGGGACCTTCCACGCGCCCAGTTCCAGGGCGGTCACCCGGCCCCGGTCCACCTCGACGAGGGCCCACCCGGCCACCCGGGAACCCGGATCGATGCCGAGGATCCTCACCGCTACGCGCTCGGCTCCCCCTCGATCTGGCAGTTGGCGAACACCTTCTGGACGTCGTCCTGGTCGTCCAGCATCTCGAGGAGCTTGAGGAGCCCTTCGGCCTTCTCCGCGGCGACCGGCACCGTGTTCTGCGGGACCATCGCGATCTCCGCCTCCCGGATCTCGAAGCCGGCCCGCTCGATGGCGTCGCGCACCTCGTGGAACGCCGACGCATCGGTGTAGATCTCGAAGTGGTCCCCCTCGGCCTTGAGGTCCTCGCCCCCGGCGTCCAGGACGACTTCCATCAGGGTGTCCTCGTCGGCGCCCTCCGCGGCCACCTCGATGTACCCCTTCCGCTCGAACATCCATGCCACCGAGCCGGGCGACCCGAGCTCGCCGCCGTACTTGTTGAACAGGTGCCGGATCTCGGACGTCGTCCGGTTCCGGTTGTCCGTCATCGCCTGGATCAGGATCGCGACGCCACCGGGGCCGTAGCCCTCGTAGATCACCTCTTCGTAGGCCTCGCCCTGCAGCTCGCCGGTGCCCTTCTTGATCGCCCGGTCGATCTTGTCGTTCGGCATGTTGACCTGCCGAGCGGCCGCGATCGCCGCCCGCAGGCGCGGATTCGCCTCGGGATCGCCCCCGCCCTCCCGGGCCGCCACCGTGATTTCCCGGGCGACCTTGGTGAAGATCTTGGCGCGTTTCGCGTCCTGGGCGCTCTTCCGGTGCTTGATGTTGGCCCACTTCGAATGGCCGGCCATCGGGGTCCTCCTCCTTGCGCCAGAAATCTTAGCATGCCCCCCCTGGGAACCCGCATGGCGCGCGATATTCCGCGGCAGGAGGGCAAAGAAAACGGCCCCCGCCCGAAGGCGGGGGCCGGCCAGAAGCTCCCGGCGGCGCCCTACTCTCCCACGCGGCTGCCCGCGCAGTACCATCGGCGCAGAGGGGCTTAACTACCGTGTTCGGGATGGGAACGGGTGTGGCCCCCTCGCTATGGCCACCGGGAAATTCCTCTCGATCTCCTTTTCAAGCCGCCCATGGGGCCGGCCGTCCAACCTGGTGTTCGGGTCTACAGCGAGAACCGGATCCCTGCCGTGAAGGTCCAGCC
>JAMOQA010000140.1 GCA_027064265.1 Acidobacteriota bacterium | reverse complement strand
GGAGCCGGAGGGGCGCGTCGTCGGCCGGATCGCGGGAGCCTCCCCCCTGGTGCTGCGGGTACCGGTCCCGCCCGGGGCGGAAGGACGCCGGCTTCGGGTCCACTTCTCCTCCCTGGGGGCGCGGGGTGCCCTCGCGGGAGAGCTTGCCGCGGTGCCGCCCCCGGAAGGCCCGACGGGGGAGGGCCCCGGGACGGGCGAGGAGGCGATGGCCCGCGCCGGGACCGCCACCGGGCCGGGGGCGTGCCTCGTCGCGGGGACGGCGGCCGCCGACCGGCGGCCCGGCGCCCGGCGGCTGCGGGAGCTGGCCGCCGCCCTCGCCGGCGCCTCCCCGGCGGCGGTGGACTGGGCCCGGAAATGGGTCGGACGGGCGGTGGCGGCGTCCCTCGCCGTGGAGGTCCGGGGGAGGGAGGGGTTCGACGCCCTCTGGGAGGGGCTGCGCCTCGATCCGGCGCCGGATCCCGCGGTCGGGCGCGCCGTGCGGGGCGTGATCGCCGTCCTCGAGGATCTCGCCCGTCGAGAGGAGGGCCGCCCCGGCCGGGCCGGCCGGCGGGGCACGGACGAGGGTCCACGGCGGGCCCTGGCGGAGGCCCTCTCCTGTCTCGCCCCCGTCGATCGGGCTCCCTGACCGGGGTATCCTCCTCCCGCCCCCGCGACGGGGGAGGGAGGAACTCGATGTCGTCCCAGGCCGACCGGACGGAACGCCTCCTCGCGGCGGTGCGCCGCGCGGTTCCCGCGGCACGGAGGCACCGGCGGGCGCTCCACGAGGTCCCGGAACTCGCCTTCGAGGAGCGGGAGACCGCGGCCCTCGTCGAACGCGTCCTCGTCGGTCTCGGCCTCGCGCCGGAGACGGGGGTCGCCGGCACGGGTCTCGTCGTCGAGCTGCCCGGGACCGGGAAGGGACGGACGATCCTGCTGCGGGCCGACATGGACGGCCTGCCGGTGGAGGAGCCGACGGACCACCAGCCCCGGTCCCGCCATCCCGGGCGGATGCACGCCTGCGGCCACGACGCCCACATGGCGATCCTCCTCGGGATCGCGGAGGCGGTGGCCGGGGCGGCGGGCGAGGGGGCGGTCTTCCCGGGACGGCTGCTGCTCCTGTTCCAGCCGGCGGAGGAAACGGGCGGCGGGGCGGCGCGGGTGATCGAGACCGGCCTCCTGGAGCGGCGGCGCGTCGATGCCGTCCTGGGGCTCCACGCCTGGAGCCCGCTCCCGGCGGGGACCGTCGTGATCCCGGACGGCCCGGTGATGGCTTCTTCCGACGAGTTTTCCGCGGTCTTCCGCGGTCCGGGCGGGCACGGTGCGATGCCCCACGCCGCCCGGGACACCGTCCTCGCCCTGGCCGAGGGGATCGTCGCGCTCCAGGGGGTCGTCGCCCGGGACGTGGACCCGGTCACCCCGGCGGTGGTCTCCGTCGGGCGGGTGACCGCCGGCACCGCTCCCAACGTGCTGCCCGCGCGGGCCGAGCTGGCCGGGACGGCCCGGGCCGCGGACCCGGGGACCCGGGCGCTCCTCCGGGAACGGATCCCCCGGGTCCTGGCCGCCGTCGCCGCCGCCCGGGACGTGGAGGTGGAGGTCTCCTTCGGCCACGGGAACCCGCCGGTGGTCAACGACCCGCGGGTCGCGGCCCGGATGCGCGAGGCGGCCGGGGCCACCCCCGGGATCGGGCGGGTCGCCACCGGCCCGATGACCATGGCCGCGGAGGACTTCGGGCTCTACCTGGAACGGCGTCCGGGGGCGTTCTGCCTGCTGGGGATGGGGGATGCCGGGCTCGGCACCGACCGGCCTCACCACGCGCCGGCCTTCCGGGTCAACGACGAGGTGCTCGGGCCGGCGATGGAACTCCTGCTCCGGACGGCACTCCTGCTCGCCGGGGAGTGACCGGTCAGTCGTCCCCGGGAAACTGGACGTCCCGTACCGCGTCCCGGACGACGAAGATGCGGACGTTGTTGTCCTCCGGGTCGGAAGGGTAGAGGTTGAAACCCACCGCCCCCGGGGACCAGTCGGGAGTCGTACCGAAGATCACCTCGCCGTCCTCGAAGGTGACGACGCAGCGACGCCCGCGGGGCGGCGCCGGCCCGAACCCGGGGGGCGGGTCGTAGTCCCGGTTGCCCATGTAGTCCCGCACGTAGAAGAGGGCCTTGAGGTCCCGCACCCGCAGCCGCACCGGGACGCCTCCTCCCTCGGCGGGCAGCAGGTGGAACGTCTCGCGGCCGGGGTCGAAGTCCGTCGTGACCCCCTTGAGGATCCTGCCGGTCCGGGTGTGGGCGACGACCTTGTTCTCGTGCACGGGGACCTCCGGGGGGGAGGCTAGCATCCGGGCGCTCGCCGTGCAGCGGCTTCCCACCGCGGGAACGGCGCCTTGCCGGGGAACCGGCCCGGGGCCGACGTCCGACGGTTCCCGCGGTAGGCTCGGAGTGGCAGGAGAGAGGAGGCTTCGTGGATCGCAGGACCCTCGCGGGATTGCTGGCGGAACGGGCCGGACTCACGCCGCGGGAGGCCCGCCGCGTGCTCGACGAACTCCTCGGGCGCCGCCACGCACCGGGCCTGCTCGCGGAGCTGCTCGTCCGGCGCGGCCGGTTGCTGCTCGCCGGGTTCGGCGTCTTCGAGCTGCGTCCCGACCGGCGGCTCCGGCGGGAGCCGCTCCTGCCGGGGTTCTCCCCGCCGCGGAGGGTCGCGTTCCGGCCCGCCCGGCTCCTCCGGGACCTGGTCGAGTAGCCGCCGCGTCACCGTGCGAGGCGGCGCTGCGCCTCGGCGATCCCCTTCTCCACGACCGGGCTCCGCGCACCGAGACGACGCGCTTCCTCGAAGGCCGCGAGGGCGCCCTCCCACTTCCCGGCCCGGGCCCGTACGAGGCCGAGGTTGATCCAGGCGGCGGGGACCCTCGTCTTCCGCTCGGCGAGTTCCTCGAGCACGGCGGCGGCCTCGGCTTCCCGCCCCGCCCGGAGCAGGGCGATTGCCTCGTTGACCCGCAGCCGGTCGTCCGCCGGGTCGAGCTCGGCCGCCCGGTGGAAGGCCTCGGCGGCGCCGGCCACGTCTCCCTGTTCCGTCAGGACCAGGCCGATCATCTTCCAGTAGAGCTCGATCTTGGGGTCCTGGCGGACGCCGCGCCGCAGGAGCGGCAGGAGCACGGCCCGGTCCTCCGGCGTCTCCGCGAGGGCGGCGTAGCGCTCGGCGGCCCGGGCCTGGCGCGGGTCTGCGCGGAGCGCGGCGAGGTAGTGTTTCCGCGCCGCGTCCCGGTCCCCCCGGGCCTCGGCGATGCGCCCGAGGATCGTCTGCCGGGTCGCCTCGTCCCGGGCGACCAGGTCGCCGTGGCTCTCGAGGGCGCGCTCCGCGGCGGCCAGGTCTCCCTGTCGGAGATGGAGTTCCACGAGCCAGCGGACCGCCTCGGGGGTCATCTTGCCCGGCAGTTCCCGGAAACCCTCCTCGAGGGCGGCGATCGCGCCGGGGAGGTCTCCGCGTGCCGCCCGGGCCTCGGAGAGCAGCCAGTACGTCTTCGGCAGCTTCTTCACCCGGTTCGCCGCGAGGAGCGCCCGCTCCGCGTCGGCGAACCGGTCCTGGTTCATGTACCAGGTGGC
>JAMOQA010000139.1 GCA_027064265.1 Acidobacteriota bacterium | reverse complement strand
CCCGGGAGGGCTCGAGGAGGAGGGGGCGCGGGTCTCGCCCCGCCCCTCCCGCTGGCCGCTTCCCGACAGGCTCCTCCGCTGGCTGCCGTTCCTGCGCCGGATGGCCTTCGGCCGGGCCCGCCTCCGGGCGGCGAGGATGGCGCCGGAACCGGACGCGTATCCGGCGCCCCACCGGGTCGTGCGCCTGGTCGAGCTCTGTCTCGCCTGGCCTCCCGGCGAGGTGGCGGAACAGGTGCGGGAAGCGGTGCTCGAGGCGGCAGGCAGCCCCGCCGCACGCGAGCTTCCCCGCCTCCTGGGGGGCGAATCCGGGCTCGCCGACGCGGAAGCCGTCGTCCAGGCGGTCGTCGACCGTCTCCGGGCCGTCCTTCCGGACGGGCGGGAAGCGCGGCGCCGTGTCCTCGCGGAGATGGTGGCCTGGGGTTTCGACCGGGTGCCCCTCGGCCGTCGCCTGGGCGAGGAGAGCCTGCTCGAGGGCCTCGGGCGGGGGCGGGGGGCCGCGCTCCTTCTTTCCCTCTCCGCGTCCGGGGTCGAGCCCCTCGCCACGCGCTGGCTCCCCGCGATCCTGGCGGGGGCCCTCGAGGCCCGGACCCGGGCGGGCGAGGGCGTGCCGATCCTGGCGATCGATCGGCTCCTCGTTCGCGAGCTCGGGTGGCCGGCCTGGCGCGGGGGCCCGCTCGCGTTCCTCGCGCGGCTTCCCGCCGAGACGGCGCTGAAACTGCTCGCCGGGGAGGGAATGCCGGAGGCGGGGCCGTTCCTCGAGGAGATCCGGGGCGGCGCGGCCTGACAAAGCGACACCCCCGGCCCGATGCCGGGGGTGCCGGACGGCGCGGTCGTTCGCGTTGCGGGGGATCAGGTGCTGGGCTCCGCGCCGCCTCCCATCTCGTCTTTCTCAGCCCCGGATGGCATTCCTCGCCGTCTCGAAGAGACCCGGCAGGTGTTCCGCGATCTCCTGTACCTGGTCCGCCTCGAGGCCGAGGAAGGTCACCACCGGCAGCTCCGCCGGTACGATCTGGTCGTTCGGTTCCGAGCCGAGACCGAGGTGATGGCAGAGGGAATCGGCCAGGGCGACGACGGCGGCCATCCGGGCATGCTCGCCGGCCCCCTGGGGCTCGTGGTGCCAGCGCGCCGTGGCGGCGACGACCGCGGGGAGACCCCAGTTCTCCGCGAGCAACGCGCCTGCCTCCGGGTGATGCACCTCGACGATCTGCTGGAGCGCCTCGGGGAGCTCTCCCTGGCGGATCCCCTCGGCTTCCCGGAGCGCCTTGACCAGGGCCAGCTTGCCGAAGTCGTGGAGCAGGCCGCAGAGGAACGACTCGTCGGCCGTCACCCCCGCCTCGTCCGCCACCAGGCGGGCCCCGAACGCGACGGCCAGGGAGTGCTCCATCAGGCGGGCCCCGTCGGGGCCGTAGACCTGCGGGTCCGCCATCTTCGATCGCAGGACCAGGGCGAGGACCAGGTTCCGGACGTGGTTCAGCCCGATCCGCGTCATGGCGAACGTCAGGTCGGTGATCTCCATCCGTCCCCCGTACAGGGCGGAGTTCGCCACCCGCAGGACGGTGGAGGCGATCACCGGGTCCTTGCTGACGAACTCGGCCAGGCGTGCGGCCGACGCCTTGGGCGACCGGATCTCGTCCAGGATCCGCATCGCGTTCTCGGGCAGGACGGGCAGGTCTCCGGCCCCGGCGAGCAGGGAACGGACGGTCTCCTGGGCACTGGAGGGGGTCGTCGTCGACACGGGGCTGCTCTCCTTCCGGGGCTTCGCGCCTCCCGGGAACTTCTTATCGGACAGGAGAGCGGGAGCTTGATGCCCGGCCCCGGGCGGAGACACGGACCGTGACCGGCCGGACGGGGAAAAGAAAAGGCCCGGCTCCGGGCCGGGCCCCTTCACGATGCTCTGCTTCTCGCGAGATCTTGCGCTGGCCAGCGCTCCGGCGCGCTTACGGCGTGGAGCGGGAGGTGCAGTGGCGGTAGCAGTCGTAGGCCATCGTGTTGGCCATGCTCATGCACCGCTGGTAATCGGCCTTGGCGCGGTAACGCTTGATGTTGACCTCGCGAAGGCACAGCGCCGCGTCGATCGGATTGGAGTTGTTCTCGAGGCACTCCTGTGCCTCCTGGTCCAGCTCGGCCATCCGATCGGCGAGCTGCTGGTCGCACTCTGCCTTGTCCTGCTGCCACTGGTCGGCGCAGGCGTTGATGCAATCCTGCTCGTCGGCGAGGGCGACCGGGGTGACGAGCGCCGTTCCCATGATGATCAGGAGAGCGGCGCCCAGGATCTTGATCACAGCTGCCGGACGCATCGTCTTGGGCTCCTTTCCTCGAGGCGCAGGGGTTCGCATGTTCGTCGGTTTCTCCTGTGTACCCAACCTCTCAACCCGCGTTCTCGTTCTCCGGGGCGGCCCATCGGGCGTGGACAACCGCTGTCCTTGCTCGGGCCCGGCCAGGCTCCAGAACCCAACCCCCGCGCCTTTCCCCACTTGGGGCCGAGTCAAGCCCTGGAGCCGCCCCTGAACCGGCCCTTCCTCCCCGCCAAACCCCGGGCAGCACGGGGACCGGGCGGGATACGGACCGGCCCAACCTGACGGCCAGAAATAGACGAGCAAGCCCGTCTCCTTGCAAGGAAAAATTGCGCGCCCGGTCGACGGGGCGCCAGCCGGAGAGCCAACTGGCTGGCAGACAACGGAGTTCCGGCCCGCGGGCGGAGCTGGTGGGGGCCGTCCGGAGGGCCCCGGGCCGGTCGTCGACCCCGGTGACGGACAGGCGGGACGATCACGGTCCCGGGCGTTCGTTGCCGGAGCATGCCGGGCAATGACGAATATTGACGAACATTCCGGCTCGCCGGGGGGGGGTGGTGGATGCGTGGAGGGGGGCATCGCGCTTCCGGCGCCCAAAAGGAGGCTGCCCGCGGGGAGGTTTCGCCGTATAGGCAGGGCAACGGAAAACACGGGAGGGGTTCGCCCGGCGGCGGCCGCCGGGCGGGGAAAGGGAGACAGATGGGCAGGTGGTCGTCCCCCGGATCTCGGCGTGTCCTGGCATCCGTTCTCGTTTTCGCGGGCATCCTCCTCGGAGTCGGCGGATGGCTTGCCATCTCCGCCGAGCTGCGCGACCCCGATCGCCGGGTCGACCGGCTGGACTGGGCGAGCCAGAAGACCCGGAAACGGGGGCTGTCCCTCGACGTGGTCGGGCAGAAGGCCTACGCGGTCTACCTCGATCGCAGGTACTACGTCGGCTACGACCCGTACTTCAACGTGTCCGTCAACCAGGGTGGTACCTGGCGGCAGGCCGACCAGCGCCTCAACGAGAGCCTGTCCCCGGGGAACCCGAACTTCGACTCGATCCGTTCCGCGGTGGCGGCGAACGACGAGGACTACGTCTACGCGATGTTCGTGTCGAGCTACACCGACACGAACGTCATGCGGGCCAACGCCTCGGCCGACGGGGGGCGCTCGTGGTTCAACAGCTGGCGGAAGGTGCCCCAGGCGGCGCCCGACCAGGAGTCGCTCTTCGAGCAGCGTCTCGCGGCCGGCCAGGGGCCGCACGCGTACGTCGCCTGGCAGGACGCGCGGGACGGTGATCCCGGCGCCGGGACCTTCTCCGTCTGGCTCGGCCGGACCGAGGACGGGGGGGCGACCTGGGAACAGGAGCAGCGGGTGAACATCCCGGATGAATTCTGGGGTTCGCCCAACCCGGGAATGGAGCGAGCGAGCGAGCCGGCGCTCTGCGCGGACGGGACGGGGCGCGTCTACGTCGCGTGGACGGACCGCCGTGACCCGCTGGACTCGGGCGTGACGCAGACGAAGCCGGGACGGATCCTTCTCAGGTACTCGGCCGATCACGGGGCGACGCTGCTCCCGGCCGACGGCGAGATCCGCCTCGACACGGGCGACACGGACTACTCCTCGGAGTCCCGGTACCCGGCGGCCGGTTGCGACGATACGGGCCTGGTCGCCGTCGCCTGGGAGGACGACCGGGACGGGGACTGGCACGTCTACGCCAACGTCTCGACGGACGGGGGCGCCACCTGGCTCGCGACCGACGTCCGGGTCGACGACTGCCCGGCGGGCGTGGCCGCGACCGACGTCCGCGTGGCGGTGGCGGGCGGCAGGATCTACGTCGCCTGGACCGACACCCGGGCCGGTGAGAGGGAGATCTACCTCGCGGTCAGCAGCGACCAGGGGAACACCTGGGAGGCGCGGGGACGTATCGACCGGGGTGTCGACGCCGGCACCTTCCCGCCGGACTCGTGGGACATGGACGCCGACGGCGACCTGCTGGTGGTCGGCTGGGCCGATTCCCGCAATGCCCCCTCGGGCGAGGCGGTCCGCGACGTGTTCGCGACGTCGTCCTCCGACGGTGGCGTGAGCTTCGGGCCCGTCTCGCGCCTCGACCTCGGCTCGGCGCCGGGCGCGGCAGACTCCTACGACGTCGTCCTGGGGACCGGTGCCGAAGGGTACGTGGCGGCCTGGCTCGACCTGCGCGACTACCAGGACTATGCCCACGTTTTCGCGGGTGGCGAGGGGATGGAGTACGACGAGAACGACCCGGACGGCGACGGGCTGATCGGCGACGACGACAACTGCCCGAGCTTCCCGAACGTCGACCAGGACGACGGGGACTTCGACGGGTACGGCGACCCGTGCGACCCGTTCGTCGACGACCCGATGAACGATCCCGACGGCGACGGCGTGCCTTCGGAGAAGGACAACTGCCCGTGGGACCGGAACACGCCGCAGGTCGACGACGACGGCGACGGGTGGGGGAACCTCTGCGACCCGTGCTCCGATACTCCCCACGAGATGGAACGTGACCTGGATGGCGACGGCCAGGGTGACGAGTGCGACGCGGACGTCGACGGGGACGGCCAGGACAACGATGCCGACGCCGACGACGACAACGACGGCAGGGAGGACTGGGAGGACAACTGCCCGTACGTGCCGAACTACCTGCAGGACGACCTGGACGGGGACGGCACGGGTGACGCCTGCGACACGGACGACCTGGCGGTCTCACGGGTGCGGATCGAGCCCCTCGGAAACGGCACCGAGCGGATCCGCTGGGAGCGCGAGCCGGCGGCGGAGTCGTACAACGTCTACTTCGGTTTCGCGGACCGGCTCGCGGCCGGGGATCCGGGCTGGTGCTACCGGCCGCTGATGAAGATCCCGGGGGCGACGATCACCGACACGCCCGCCGCGGGGAAGGCGTTCTGGTTCCTCGTGACCGGCCTCGACGCGGACGGTAACGAGGGGAGCGGAGGCAGGGGGAGCAGCGGTGACGATCGCCCGTTGCCGGACACCTGCGACGATGCCGCGGCCCGCGACTGGGACGGCGACGGCGCGAAGAACGACGACGACAACTGCCCGTTCACGGCCAATGCCGACCAGGACGACAGGGACGGTGACGGGGTCGGAGATGCCTGCGACCCGTTCCCGGGCGACCCGTACGACGATTCCCTCGACGGGGACGGCGTTGGCGCCGACACGGACAATTGCCCGACGGTCGCGAATCCCGGCCAGGAGGACGCCGACGGCGACGGGGTCGGTGACGCCTGCGACGACTGTCCGAACGCGGCGGACCGCTACCAGCGGGACACCGACGGCGATGGCATCGGGGACGCCTGCGATCCGGACGTCGACGGCGACGGTGTCGCGAACGATGCGGACGACGACGACGACGGGGACGGCATCCTCGACGGTGCCGACAACTGCCCGCTCGGCCCGAACGCCAGCCAGGCCGATCGCGATGGCGACGGCACGGGCGACGCCTGTGACCTCGACGACCAGGAAATCGGTGGCGTGATGGTCGAGAGGGGAACCCCCGACCGGCTGACCTGGATCCGGGAGGACGGGGCGGACAGCTACTCGGTCTACTCCGGCAACCCGGAGGAGCTGCGCGAGGGCGAGCCGTACGGCGAGTGCCGCGAGCCGCGGTACCCGCTCTCGTTCCTCGACGTGCCCGAGCAGCCGTCGGCGGGACGCGCGACCTGGTACCTGGTGACCGGCTGGTTCTCCGGCACCGAGGGGACCGCGGGGACCGACTCGGCGGGCAACGAGCGCCAGGTGCCGCCCTGCCCGTAGCGGCCGGCCCTACGAAGACTCGAGAACGCGGCGGGCCCCGGCGATGCCGGGGCCCGTCACCTCGATGGTCTTGTCGCGGGAGGCGTGCCCGGAGACGACGGTGACGTCGCCGGGAGCGACCCCGAGGTGATCCGCGAGGAGCGCGCAGACTTCGCGGTTCGCCTTGCCGCGCTCCGGGGGGGCCTGGACCCGCACCTTGAGCGCGCCGCCGTGGGGGCCGATCACGCCGGCTTTCCGCGCCCCGGGGGCGACCCGGACCCGGAAGCGAAGTCGTCCATCCCGCTCGTGAACGTCCACCGGCACCGCTCGTCCTCCCTGCCGGGTGTTGCGGGAACATGGCCCGGCGGGGCAATCTTGCCACCGGCCGGGACGAGTTGCCCGGCAGGAGGACAGCGATGGCGGAACGCGGGGCCGACGAGATCCGGGTGGAATGTCCCTTCTGCCGTGGCGTGCTGGTGATCGACCGGGAGACGGGGGTGCTGGTCCACTCGGAACGCCCGCGGGGCGACCGGAAAGAGTTCGAGGACCTCCTGTCCGAGCTGGCCGATGCCGACCGGCGGCGGGAGGACGCGTTCCGGCAGGCGTTCCAGGCGGAAAGGCACCGGGAACGGCTCCTGGAGAAGAAGTTCCGCAAGGCACGGGAGGAAGCTTCGCGGCAGGATGGCCGTCCGCTGAATCCCCTGGACCTGGACTGATGAGTGCCGCCGGGTGGCGCAGGTTCGTGCTCCCGTTCCTGCTGCTCGCCGTCGCGGGGGCGTGCGGACCGGACGTCGACGCGCGGATCGAGGCTCTCTATCGCCAGGAGCGCGAGGGTACCCTGGCGGAGGAAACCCTGGAACGGGCGCTCCACGACGAGTCGCCCCGGGTCCGCATCGCCGCGATCGCCATGGCAGGCCGCCGGCGGGCGACGGGGCTGGTGCCCGTGATCGCGGAGCTGGCCGCGGACGAAGATCCCGGCGTCCGGGCGACGGTGGCCGCGACCCTGGGAGAGTTCCCGGGGGAAGCTTCCGTGAACACCCTGGTCGAGCTCCTGCA
>JAMOQA010000138.1 GCA_027064265.1 Acidobacteriota bacterium | reverse complement strand
GGGACGCCGTGCCGGCCGTCGCGGAGCGTCTCCGGGACGACCCGGAGCCGTCCGTGCGCGAGGCGGCGGCGCGGGCGCTCGCCGAGATCGGCGACCCGGCGGCGGTGCCCGCCCTGGTCGAGGCGCTCCGGGACGAGGAGACCCCGGTCCGGGCCTGGGCGGCCCAGGCCCTGGGACGCATCGGCGACCCGGCGGCGGTCCCGGCGCTGGCGGAGATGGCCCGGGACGAGAACGCGTACGCCCGCGGGGCCGCCCGGCACGCCCTGGAGATGATCCGGGAACGCGCCGCGGGGGCGGCGGGCACGGTTGCGGGGGAGGAGACGGGTCCCTAGCATGAACCGGGTCCAGCAGGCCGGGATGCCGGGCGGAGCCCGGGGTCCCTCCCGGCGAGGATTCTCCAGGAGAACGGCGAGTGGACAGCGAGCGAGGCCTTCTGCTAGGCTTCTCCCTGCCGGCGAGAGGACGGAGGTTCCTGCTTCCCGTCCTCGCCGCCGTGCTCGTCGTGGCCCCGGCCGGTTGTTCCGGCCAATCCGGGAAGGAAAGCGGACGGCCCCCGTCGAACCAGGTCAGCGTGTCCGGGGACGGGGCGCCTCCCGGAGCAGGGATGCAGGTTCCCACGGGGAAGCAGGGCCCGCTCGACCGGGCCGAGGAAGCGCGCCAGGCCGCCGGCCATCGGGAGGTGGAGGCAGCGCGGCTCGTGCCGTACCTGCGGGACCCGGATCCGCTGGTCCGTGGCACGGTGGCCGGCCTGCTGTTCCTGCGGCGTGCCACCCTGCCGGAAGCCCTCCTTTCCGGGCTCGGGGAGGCGTGCGGCGATTCCGCAGAGCTGCGCCTGTTGCGGGCGGAGCTGGTACTGCGGGATGCCGGGCCGGGCCCCGGGGCCTGCGAGATGGCGGAGACCGAGCCCGATCCGGCGATCCGCTCGCGAGCGGCGCGAAACTGCGTGCTGGCGAGCCATCCGGGAGTCGAGCTGTTGCGCCGACTCGCGGAGGACCGGGACTGGCAGGTCCGGACCCGGCTGGCCGTGGCCCTGCGGCAGCGGGACGAGAGGGGAGACCTCCCCCGGGACGCACGGGAGGTCCTGGACAAGCTGGGAGCGGATCCGCATCCGACGGTGGCCACGGCGGCCGCCGGAAGCGGGACAGGAAGGGGAACGTGAAGGACGAACAGCGGTCGCAAGGTGGGAACCGGAAGGGGTCCTGGAAGCGCCGTCGTCGCCGCCGCCGTCCGGCGGGCGGGGGTGGCGGTGCCAACGGAAACACCACTGCCACGGGTGGGGAAGGTGCCGTCGTCGAGGCGCCGAAGGAACCGATCGAGGCCTGGGGCGTCCTCGAGCTGCTGCCCGAGGGCTACGGCTTCCTGCGAACCCGCAGGGCGAACTACCTGCCGCGTCCCGACGACGTCTGGGTGGCGCCGGACATCGTCCGGAACTGGAAGTTCGACGAGGGGGTGGAAATCAGGGGGAAGGCACGACCCACGGGCCGACGCGGACCTGCCCTCTACGAGATCGAGGAGATCAACGGCCTCCCGCCCGAGAAGTGGCGTGAACGGCGTCACTTCCAGGACCTGACGCCCACGTCGCCGGAAGACCCGATCCGCCTCGAGACCGGGCCCGAGCCCCTGGAACCGCGGGTCGTCGACCTGGTCGCCCCGATCGGCAAGGGGCAGCGCTGCCTCGTCGTCGCCCCGCCCAAGGCGGGCAAGACGACGCTCCTGCAGCAGATCGCCCACGCCGTGGGGGTCAACCACCCGGAGATCCACCTGATCGTCCTCCTGATCGACGAGCGTCCCGAGGAGGTGACGGACTGGCGGCGCCGGGTCCCGGACGGGGAGGTGATCGCCTCGAGCTCCGACGAACTTGCACGGAACCACGTCTCCGTGGCCGAGATCGTCCTCGAGCGGGCCAAGCGCCTGGTCGAGTCGGGGCGCGACGTGCTCGTGCTGCTCGATTCCCTCACCCGGCTCGCCCGGGCCTACAACGTCGAGCAGCGGGGGTCCGGGAAGATCCTCTCCGGCGGCATCGACTCTCGCACCCTCGAGAACCCGCGCCGCTTCTTCGGCGCCGCGCGGCGGTGCGAGGAGGGCGGTTCGCTCACGATCATCGCCTCGTGCCTGGTCGACACCGGTTCCAGGATGGACGAGGTGATCTTCCAGGAGTTCAAGGGGACGGGGAACACCGAGATCGTCCTCGACCGGAAGCTGTTCGAGAAGCGGGTCTTCCCGTGCATCGACATCCACCAGACCGGCACGCGCAAGGAGGAGAAGCTCCTCAAGGAGTGGACGCCCAAGGTTCACCTGCTGCGCCGGGCCCTCTCCACGATGAGCCCGGTCGACGCGGTCGAGGCCCTGCTCAAGAAGCTGGCCGCCTACCCGAGCAACGAGGAGTTCCTCCGCGCGCTCGGCGCCGGGGCCAGGGGGGCCTGACCTCCCCGGCCGTGTCTCCTCAGCCCAGGAGGCCGCGCAGGTCCTCGAGCACGACGTAGAGGCAGGGCACCAGGACCAGCGTGATCGCCGTGGCGAAGACGATTCCGAAGGCGAGGGAGACCGCCATCGGGATCAGGAATTGGGCCTGCATGCTGCGCTCGAGCATCAGCGGAGCCAGCCCGGCGAACGTCGTCGCGGTCGTCAGCAGGATCGGCCGGAAACGGGCGACGCCCGCCTCGCGGATGGCGCGGAAGAGCGGTTCCCCGCGTTCCCGGGCCCGGTTGACGAACTCGACCATCACGAGGGAGTCGTTGACGACGACGCCGGCCAGGGCCACGACCCCGGACATCGAGAGGATCGTCAGGTCGAGACCGAGCAGCAGGTGACCGACAACCGCGCCGATCAGGCCGAAGGGGATCGCGCTCATCACGATCAGCGGCTGCACCCAGGAACGGAACGGGATCGCGATCAGGGCGTAGATGCCGACCAGGGCGAGGAGGAAACCGCGCACCAGGCCCTCCATCGTCTCCTGTTTCTCCCGCTGCCCCCCCTCGAACCGCCAGGACATGCCCGGGTGGCGGCGCATGATCTCGGGGAGGATCTCCTCCTCGAGGCGCGCCGCGACGGCGGTCGGCGTCGTCCGGTTCAGGTCGACGTCGGCCGTCACGTTGAGCGTCCGGCGCCGGTCCGTCCGCTCGATCTTCGCGAACCCGCGGCCGGGCAGGGCGACGGCGGCGACGGAGAAGGGGATCTCGGTCCCGTCCCGCAGCCGGAACCGCATCTCCTCCAGGGTCTCGGGCGTCTTCCGGTCGGCTGCGGGGTACCGCACCTTGACCTTCAGCTCGTCGGTGCCCCGCTGGATGCGCTGGACCTCCTCGCCGTAGAACGCCTGCCGCACCTGGCGGGCCACCTCGAGCTGGGTGAGGCCGAGCGCACGCCCCCGCGGGGTGACGCGGACGCGAAACTCCCGCTTGCCCGCCTCGTGGCTGTCGGCGATGTCGTAGACGCCGTCGATCCGGGCGAGGGCTCCCTTCAGTTCGTCCGCGGCCCGCCTCAGCTCGGCAAGGTTCTCGGCGGCGAGCTCCACGTTGATCGCGTCCCCGGGATCGAAGAGTGTCGAGTTGAACCGGACCTCCACCGCGCCGGGCACGGGCCCCACCGCCTCGCGCCAGCGGCGGACGATCTCCTCGCACGAGACGGTGCGCTCCTCGGCGGGGGCCAGCTCGATGGCCACCTCGGCCAGGTGCGACCCGGAGTTGTCCTCGCGGACCGCCCCGGAATGGACCTTGCGCAGCGTGCGCAGCGGCTGGTCGCCGATCGACGTCAGGACGTGGCGGAAGATGCTGCGGCCGGGATCGCCGTCCCTCCCCGCTTCCCGGTCGATCGCGGCCCGCAGGTCGAGGGCGGCCCGCTCGATGCGCCGGGCCGCCGCCTCCGTGACCTCGACCGGGGTCCCGAGGGGCATGCGCACCGACGCCGACACGAAGTCGGCCTCGGCGGTGGGGAAGAACACGAAGCGGATGAAGCCCCCGACGACGAGGCCCGTGGTGACCAGCAGGGCGGCGACGCCCGCGGTGAGCACGAGGTACCGCCAGGCGAGGGCCCGTTCGAGTGCCGGGGCGTAGACCCGGTGGATGAACCACTGGAGCCCCCGGTCGAAGCGGCCCCGGAACCGGTGCCACGCGGAGGCGATCCGGCCCGGTTCCCGGGAGGAGCGGGGCAGGTGGGAGAGGTGGCTCGGCAGGACGAGCAGCGACTCGACGAGGCTGAAGAACAGCACCGGGATGACGATCAGCGGCACGACCCGCATCACCTTGCCGGTCACCCCCTCGACGTGGACGAGGGGAAGGAACGCGGCGACCGTGGTCAGCACCGCGAAGATCACCGGCGTCGCCACCTCCTGTGCCCCGCGGATCGCCGCCTCCACGCCGCGCCCGGTCCGCTGCTGGTGGGTGTGGATGTTCTCGCCGATGATGATCGCGTCGTCGACGACCATCCCGAGCACGACGATGAACGCGAACAGGGAGACCAGGTTGATCGACACGTCGAACGTCGGCATCAGCCAGATCGCGCCGAGGAACGACACCGGGATCCCGAGGCTGACCCAGAAGGACAGCCGCAGCTCGAGAAAGAGGGCGAGGGTGACGAAGACCAGGATGAAACCCTGCAGGGCGTTCCGCAGCAGGGTGTCGAGCCGGTCCCGCAGGACCTTCGTGTTGTCCTGCCAGGTCTCGATCACGATGCCCGCCGGCAGGCGAGGGCGCGCCTCCTCCACCCAGCGCTTGACCGCGTTCGCCACGTCGAAGGCGCGCTGCTCCCCGACCCGGTAGACCTGCAGGAGCACGGCCGGCTGCCCGTCGAACCGGGAGCGCTGGTCGGTCTCGGCGAAACCGTCCCGGACCCGGGCCACGTCTCCGACCAGGAGCCGGGTGCCGTCGGGGTTGGCGCGGACGACCAGGCGCTCGAACTCGGGACCGCGGTAGGCCCGGGTCCGGCCGCGCAGGAGGATCTCCCCGCCGCGGCTCCGGATCGAGCCCCCCGGTACGTCGACGGCCTCGTTCCGCACCGCCGCCGCGATCTCGTCGAACGTGAGGTGCCAGCGCCGCAGGTTTTCCTCGGGCACCTCGATCGAGATCTCGTAGGGGGGCACGTTCTGCAGCTCGACGATCGAGATCTCGGGAAGGGCTGCCAGCTCGTCCCGGGCGTTCTCCGCGATTTCCTTCAGTGTCTTTTCGTCGACGTCCCCCGAGATGGCGACGGAGATCACCTGCCAGCGGCTCGTCACCTCCTGGATGACCGGTTTCTCCGCGTCCTCCGGGAACGAGTTGATCGCGTCGACCCGGGCCTTGACGTCGTCGAGCACCTTGCGGGTGTCGGCCCACGTCTCGAGCTGGACGAACACCGTGCCGACTCCCTCGGAGGCGGTCGACTGGATGCGCTTGATGCCGGGGAGGCCCTGGATCTGCTCCTCGATCTTGACCGTGATCCCCTCCTCGACCTCCTCGGGCGCCGCGCCGGGGTAGGGGACCGTGATGCTGATGTACCCCATCGAGAACTCGGGGAACACCTCGACCTTGATCGTCCACAGGGTGAGGAGCCCCGCGACGACGACGAACAGGGCGAGCAGGTTCGCCGCCACCCCGTTGCGAGCGAACCAGGCGATGACGCGGTTCATCGATCGTGCTCCCCGGTCGCGTCGGCGACCTCGACTCGCATGCCGTCCGTCACGATCTCGAGGGGCGTGACGACCACGCGCTGTCCATCCTCCAGGCCTCCCCCGACCAGGACGGTATCGCGATCCCGACGGAGCACGTGCACCTTCCGGATGCGCACCCGGGACTCGTCGTCGACGACCAGCACGGTGTCGCCGGTGCGGAGGGCGACCCGGGGCAGGCTGACGGCCCGGGGGAGGAGCTTCCCGGGGATCTCGGCCCGGACGAACATGCCCGGGACCAGGGGCGGCCGGCCGGGGGCGAAGGGCCGGTCCACCCGCGCCACCAGGCGGACCATGCGACTCTTCGGGTCGACCTGGCCGCCGGTCCGGACGATCCGCCCCTTCCAGCTGCGTTCGTCCCCTCCGAAGCGGGCCCGCAGGGTCACCGCCGGCCCCGCGGGGTCCCCGGGCGAGAGGGGAACCTCCAGGTACGCGAGCTCCACGTCGGGGACGGGCAGCGGGACCAGCACGGCGTCGGTGGCATAGAGAGAGCCGAGGGCGGTGCCCGGCATCACCACCTGTCCGACGTCCACGTTCCTCGCCAGGACCCGCCCGTCGTACGGAGCGCGGATCTCGGTGCGGGCGAGGTCCCGCTCCGCCCGGGCGACGGCGGCGCGCGCCGCCTCGACTTCGGCCCGGGCCCGGGCGAGCTGGGGCTCGTGGACGACCAGGGGATCCGGGTCGCCCTCGCCGAACCGTTCCCAGTCCCGCCGGGCCTGGGCAGCCGCCGCTTCCTCCTGTGCGAGGGCCAGCTCCGCGCGGGCGAGGTTCGCCCGCGCGGACTCGACCGCCGCACGCCAGTCGACGGGATCGATCCGCAGGAGCAGCTCGCCCTCCTGGACGAACTCGCCATCCTCGAAGCGTGGCGAGACCTCGAGGATCTTCCCCCCGACCTCGGCGACCAGGGTCGTCCGGGTTCGCGTCTCGACCGTTCCCTCGGCGCGAACGAGCACTCGTTCCGGGCTGTAGCGCACCGGAACCGTCTCGACGATGGGAACGGGGATCACCGGGGGGCGGACCGCGGGCCGACGCCGGAGGGCGACGAGAAGCGCGAGGGCGGCGATCCCCAGGGCGAGCACCAGGAGGGGAAGGAGGACGCGCAGGAAGCGGTGTCGTGGACGGTTCGTCATCGGCGGGCCTCCGCGGAAGGAGAGGGGGCGGGCGCGTTTCCGCCCAGGGCCAGCCAGAGGTCGATCCGGTTGGCCAGCCGGTCGTTGTCCAGGGTGAGCAGCGCCCGCTCGGCGGCGAACCGCCGCCGGCGGGCGTCGAGGAGGACGGTCACGTCGACGAGCCCCCGGGCGTACCGGTCGTGCGCCAGTTCCTCGGCGGCGCGCGCCTCCCGGACCGCCCATACACGGTGGTCCCGCTCCGCCCGGAACGTGGCCTCCGCCGCCAGGGCCCGTTCCACCTCCCCGTAGGCGCGAAGGGCCGCCGACGTCCAGGTGTGGAGCAGCTCCCGGACCCGGGCCTCGGCGACCCGCACGTTGCCGCGGAGCCGCCCGCCCTGGAAGAGTGGCTGGACCAGGTTGGTGACCAGGTTCCAGACCTCGTAGTCCCGGTCGAGCAGGTCCCGGAAGGCCCGGGTCGACGTGCCGCCGGAGGCGGTCAGGGAGAGCCGCGGGTAGAGGGCGCGCCGAGCGGCGAGGAGACGGGCGTCGGTCGCCGCCACCCGGGCCTCCAGGGCGCGGAGGTCCGGTCGCCGGCCGACCAGCCCCGCCGGCAACCCGGCGGGCACCGGGGGCAGCTCCAGGGCCAGGTCGGCCTCCGGCACGCGCTTTCCGGCCGGGTACTCCCCGAGAAGGATCTCGAGCTGGCGGGTCGCGGCGTCCCGGGCGCGGGCCGCGCGTGCGACGCCCGCCCGCGCTTCCGCGAGGGCCCGCTCCGCCTCGTGGAGGGCCGCCGCGTCCGTGAGCCCTCCCCGGTACCGTCTCCGGACCAGGTCCAGGGTGGCCCGCGCCACTTCCTGTTCCTCCCGGGCGATCGCCTCGGCGCGGGCCGCCGCCACCCGGGCGAACCAGGCCTTGGCCACCTGGGCAGCGAGGGACAGGCGTGCCCCGGCGAGGTCCGCGGCGCCCGCCTCGGCTTCCCGGCGGGCGCCGAGCCGTTCCGCCCGGACCCGGGCCCAGAGGTCCGCTTCCCAGGAGACGTCGAGGGAGAGCCCCCAGCTCGTCGTCGTCACCGGGAAGACGCCTCCCTTCGCCCCGGGCAGGGGCAGGCCGAAGAAGTTCATTCGCTGGCGGTTCGCGCGGGTCCCGGCGGAGACCTGGGGCAGGAGTGGCGCCCCCGCGATGCGGGCCTGGGCGAGGGCGGCGTCGAGCCGGGCGGCCGCCGCCCCGAGGTCGTGGTTGTGCTCGAGGGCCGCCTCGATCGCCTCCCGGAGGCCGGGGGCGGCGTCCTCGGGAAGCCAGCCGGGCAGGGGGCCGGGGATGGCCGTCGACGGGGGAGCCGCCGCCGGGGCCGTCCAGGCGGGGGGCGGTTCGAGGTCCGGGGGGCCGCCGGACCGGTCGGGCACGGTGAGACAACCGGCGCCGATCGCGACCACCGCGAGCACCGGTGCGAGGAGCGCGACCGGCCTTCTCATGGCCCGTCCTCCCCGGTGTTTCCCGGGACCGCGGGGGCGAGGAAGCCCCCGATCCCGAAGGCGACGACGCGGCGGAGGACCTCCTCCACCGGCACCCGGTAGAGTTCCGAGAAGGGGCCCGGCATTCCCTTGACGCCGGCGAGCCCGTGGAGCGCCTGGAGCAGCGCTCCGATGAAGAAGTGGAAGCGCCAGGCGATCTCGGCGGGAGGGAGGTCGGGCAGCGTCCGGGCGAGCTCTCCGAGGAACCGCTCGGCGATCTCCTCGAAGAGTCGGTGGAAGTCGGTGGGGGAGTACACGCCGGGCTCGGAGAGGACACGGGCGGCGAGACGCATCCGCAGCCGGTCCCCGCCTCGCCGCAGGGCGGGGGCGGCGAGGCACTCGAGGATCGTCGCGAGGGGCAGGGGGGCATCCCCAGCCGCTGCCCGTCGCTCGTCGAGACAGGCGAGCCGCTCCCGGTTCACCGGGCCGACGAGGCGGGCGAACACCTCGTGGATCAGCTGCTCGCGGGACCCGAAGTGGTAGTTGACCGCTGCCAGGTTGACCCCCGCCTCCCGGGTGATCTGCCGGAGGGAGGTGCTGGCAAGCCCCTGCTCGGCAAAGAGTTTCTCTGCCGCGTCCAGGATGCGGGTGCGGGTGTCCCGGCCCTTGGCCTTCCCGGTCTCGTCGGTTGTCACGCCACCTCCAACAAACGTTTGTTTGAAACGCCTGTTGGCATGATGGCTCGAGAAACCGGTTCCGTCAAGTCCACCTCACCGGTGGCGGAAGATCTGGCGGATCTCGTCGAGGCGGCCGAGGAGGCCGGCGGCGGCCCGGGGGGCGAAGATTCGCAGGCCGTGCCAGGTCGGAAGGTCGGGGTTCCAGCGGCGCTTGTCGTCGGTGGCGGGCTGGAACAGCTCGCATCTCCGGATTCCCCGGCGCAGGTGCCGGCGCAGGGCCTCCCCGAGCAGGACGACCCCGGGTCCCAGCGGTGCGGCCTCCGGGACGTAGCCACGATGCAGGCTCCAGGCGAGGTCGCCCTCGACGACCTGGAGGTCGAAGGCGACGGGGCGGCCGTCCTCCACCAGGATCCACAGGTCGAGGCGGCCCTCGCGGGCGAGACGGAGGCACGCCTCCCGGTAGAACGACCGGGACTCGGGGGAGGAGGCGATCGAGGTGCCCCGCTGGCCCTGCCAGCTCGCCTCGGCGATCGCGAAGACGTCGTCGAGGGCTTCCCCGAGGGCCCGGGGCGAGCGGATCTCCCGGACGGCCAGCTCGCCCGCCTCGAGCCGGTGCCAGCCCTTGCGCACCCGCTGGCGTCGGCCGCGAGTAAAGCGGGCCAGGAGGGCTTCCTCGTCCTCCGCCCCCTCGAGGACGATCGCCGCGCTGGATGCCGGCGGGAACGACGTCGCGCGGAGCCGCTGCCGGACGATCTCGCGCCGAAGGGCGTTCTCGAAGAGGCCGCCCGGTTCCAGGGGGAAGAACTCGGCGATCCGCCAGTCGGGCAGGGCCAGGGCATGGCGCGCGAGGCAGCCGGCGAGCAGTTCCCGGTCGGCCCCGGGATGGAGCAGGGCGGTCACTCCCGGGGCCCACGCGTTCCTCGTCGCGCACTGCAGGAGCGAGACCGGCAGGTGTCCCCTGCGGCGGCGACCGACCAGGAGGGGGAGCAGGGCGAGCAGGTCTCCCTGTCGGTCCCGGATCGCGAGGACGACCGGGTGGTCGTGGCGGGCGCGGTGGCGGTACCACGGGAGCACGAACGACGGGAACGCGACGGGAGGGGCCCCGCAGGCCCGGGCCAGGTGGTCCCAGGCGGGGGCCAGCGTCTCCATCTCCTCGAGGGAGAGGAGGGGATGAACCTCGAGGGGGGTGCCCTCGGGAAGCAGGGACACGAACGTTCCTCCCGGCCGCGACCGGCCGGGGCAAAAGATGGGGCCGGGGGCCCGGGGAGGCTACCCGGGGAAGCCGCTCGTCTCCACCCGGGCCGCCTCCACGAGCAGCCGCCGGCACAGCTCCACGTGGGCATCGGTGGCCCGCGGGTTGCCCAGGGTCACCCGGATCGTGTACCGGTCCCGGAGCCGCGTGTGGGAGAGGAAGATCCTCCCGTCCCGGTTGACCCGGGCCAGGATCGCCTCGTTGTGCCGGTCGAGGGCCCGCTCCCGTTCGTCGCCGTCCGGCAGGCGGTGCATCCCTTCCGGGACGTGGCGCAGGCACAGGGTCGAGAAGTGGACCGGGGCGAGCAGTTCCCAGTCCGGCTGCTCGCGGAACCACGCGGCGAGCTTCCCCGCCTGGCGGCAGTGCTCCCGGACCCGGGCCGCCATTCCGTCGGCGCCGAACCAGCGGATCATCAGCCAGAGCTTGAGGGCCCGGAAGCGGCGCCCGAGCTGGATCCCGTACTCGTGGAAGTCGTGGACCCGGGCTTCGAAACCGGTCTTCAGGTACTCCGGGCGCAGGCTGAACGCCTCCCGGAACGTCTCGCCCCGGCGCCAGAGGAGGAGCGAGGCGTCGAACGGCGTGAACATCCACTTGTGGGGATTGACGACGATGGAATCGGCCCGTTCCCAGCCGGCGAAGAGCGGCCGTTTTTCCGGGAGCAGCGCGGCGGCGCCCGCGTAGGCGGCGTCGACGTGGAGCCAGAGCTCCTCGCGGGAGGCGATCTCCGCGATCTCGCCGACCGGGTCGACGCTGGTCGACGAGGTCGTTCCAAGCGTGGCGACCACGCAGAACGGGAGCCATCCCGCCGCCCGGTCCTCCCGGATCGCCTGCTCCAGTTCCCCGGGGACCATGCGGTACTCGTCGTCCACCGGGATCCGCCGGACCCCCTCCGTGCCGACACCCGTGACGATCGCCGCCTTCTCGATCGAGGAATGGGTTTCTTCCGAGCAGTAGAGGCGGAGGCGGCCGACGTCGGGCCGCCCCGCGAGGCCTTGCGCCGGGG
>JAMOQA010000137.1 GCA_027064265.1 Acidobacteriota bacterium | reverse complement strand
GCAGGTGGACGAGGCGCAGGGCCTCGGCGCGCGACGGCAGCCCCAGGCGGCGCAGGGCCTCGGCGGGGACCGGGTCCGGGACCTCGGCGAGCCCCTCGAGGGCCTCCCGGATCACCGTGCGCAGCCGCCGGGGCGCAAGGGGCCCCAGCTTCTCGTAGACCGGGACCCACCCGAGGACCCTTCCCTCGTCCTCCCCCTCCCGCACCAGGTCGAACTCCGGCGAGTGCAGCTCGACGCCGTGGCGACCGAAGCGGGGCACCCCGTGGACCACCATCCGCGCCCCCGGCTTCAGCAGGTCGGCCAGGTAGCCCCGGTTGAAGAAGAGCACCGGCAGCGACGACGTGCCGTCGTCGAGGAGGACGGTGAGGATCTCCATCCGGCGGCGCCGGGCCCGGCGACTCGCGACGTCCAGGATCGTCCCGACCCCGGTGAACGGTTCGCCCGGCCGGGCCGCGGCGAGGGGCCGGGGCATCCGCCGGTCCTCGTAGCGGAACGGCAGGTGGTCGAGGAGATCGGCGACGGTGCGGACCCCCCGCTCGGCGAGCTCCGCCGCCCAGCGGGGCCCGATGCCCCGAAGGGCCTGCACCGGATCGTCGATCGCGTACCGCCCGGCCATCCGCGCTCCCCGCGGCGCGGCCCGGGGGCGGCCGCCCCCGGCGACCCGCGCCGACCGGGCATTATCCCATCCGCGCGGCGCTCAGGGCGCGGGAGTCGCCCGGGCCTCCCGGACCAGGGAGACGATCGCCCGGGCGAGGTCGGCGTCGGCGTGACCGGGAAGGTCGAGGAGCTCGGCGACCGTGGCGGGCCCCCCGGCGAGGCGGGCGACCACCGCGGCGAGGGCCGGGTCGGGCCCCCTGTCCGGGCCGTCCCCCGCGAGGGCGAGACGCGTGCCCGGGGGCGGCAGGTCCGGCGCCACCCGCCGCAGCTCGTCCCGGTGGACGAGGGCCTCCATCACGAGCCCCCGGACGTCTCCCGGCAGGTCCGGGTCGGCCTCCCCGGGCCCCTCGGCGGGGTCCCACCGGAAGCGGACCGGCTCCCAGGCGAAGGCCCGGAGGAACGCCTTCCGGCCCCGGGCGGTCCCGGCCCGGGCGACGACCAGGCGGCCCTCGTGGAAGGCGAGCAGCCCGGGCCCCGGCCCCTCGAGCACGAGCCGACCGGTGCGGCCGTTGACGACGAGGAGCTGGACCAGGTCCGCGAGGGGCAGGACCTCGGTCGTCCCCGCCAGGGCGGGCCCGTCGCGCCTTCCGTCCATCGCCGGTTCCCGGTCCATCCCCGCGCCGGTCTCCCCCGCTCTCCCCCGGGCAACATAGGGAGCCCCGGCCGTGCGGGGCAATCCTCCCCTTGCCGGCGCCCGCCCCGGCTGCGAGACTCCCGGCGATGTTCGACTTCCCGATCGACACGAAGGTCCTCGCCTTCGACGTGTACGGCACCCTGGTCGACTGGAACCGGGGGCTCGCGGAAGCCCTCGCCCGGGAGACCGGGATCGAGGGGCTGCCCGCGATCGGCCTCCTCGAGGCGCGGATCCCGATCGAGCAGGAGCTCGAGGCGGAGCTCGAGGAGTTCCGGCCCTACCGGGAGATCCTCGCCGAGAGCCTGGTCCGGGCGGCGGAGGAGACGGGGCTCTCCCTCGGCCCGGCCGCGGTGGAACGGATCGCCGGGTCGATCGCGGAGTGGCCCCTCTTCCCGGACGTGGCGGAGGCCCTCCCGCGCCTCGCCCGCCGCTACCGCCTCGCGGCGGTCTCGAACGTGGACCGGGAGGACCTCGAGCAGACCCTCGCCCGAATGCCGGCGCCGTTCGAGCACGCGGTGCCGGCGGACCACGTCGGCTGCTACAAGCCGGAGCCGGACCACTTCCTCGCCCTGATGCACGAGATGGTCGTCGACGAGCACGAGGTGCTCGCGGTATCGGCCTTCCCGGAATACGACCTCGAGATCGCCACCGACCTGGGGATCCCGGCGGCGTACGTCGACCGCAGGGGCCGGCCCCTCCCGGAGGACGTCGAGGTGCTCCACCGGGTACGGGACCTCCGGGAACTCGCCGACCGGCTGCTGCGTCCTCGCGGACGCGGAGGACGGCGGGGGCGCGTTGCCCGCCGCCCGCGACGCCGCTAACATCGCGCACCCGATCCGTTTTCTTCCGAGAGCAACCGGTTCCCGAAGGAGGCTCCACGATGAGCGCCACCGAGAAGGTCGTCATCCTCGGCTCCGGGCCCGCGGGCCTGACCGCCGCGATCTACACCTCCCGCGCCAATCTGAACCCCCTCGTCCTCGAGGGGATCCAGCCGGGAGGCCAGCTGATGATCACCACCGAGGTCGAGAACTTCCCCGGCTTCCCCGAGGGGGTGACCGGCCCAGAGCTGATGGACCGTTGCCGGAAGCAGGCCGAGAAGTTCGGCGCCCGCCTCGAGGCGCGGGAGGCGACCGCGGTCGACCTCCGGAGCCATCCGTTCAAGATCACGATCGACGGCAGGGACGAGATCGCCGCCGACGTGCTGATCGTCGCCACCGGCGCCTCCGCCCGGAAGCTCGGCCTCGAGTCCGAGGAACGCCTGATGGGCCGCGGCGTCTCGATGTGCGCCACCTGCGACGGGTTCTTCTTCCAGGGGGAGGACATCGTCGTCGTCGGCGGCGGGGACACCGCCCTCGAGGAGGCGATCTTCCTCACCCGGTTCGGCAGGTCGGTGACCATCGTCCACCGCCGCGACCAGCTCCGGGCCTCCTGGGCGATGCAGGAGCGGGCGAAGGCCAACGCGAAGATCCGCTTCGTCTGGGACTCGGTGGTCGAGGAAATCCTCGGCGACGAGAAGGTGACCGGCGTCCGGCTGAAGAACGTCAAGACCGGCGAGACCACCGAGCTCTCCTGCGGCGCCGTCTTCGTCGCGATCGGGCACGAGCCGAACACGAAGATCTTCCAGGGACAGCTCGAGATGGACGACGCCGGCTACATCGTGACGAAGCCCGGCTCGACCCGGACCTCGGTCGAGGGTGTCTTCGCCTGCGGCGACGTCCAGGACCAGGTCTACCGCCAGGCGATCACCGCCGCCGGCACCGGGTGCATGGCCGCCATCGAGGCGGAGCGCTGGCTCGAGTCCCGCGGCCAGTAACCATCGCGGCGCTGCGCGCCGCCCGCGCCGCCTGCCGGCGGCCCCTACACGGATCCGTGTAACCACGGAACGCTCGACCTGTAGGGGCGGCCGGAAGGCCGCCCGTCGTTGCGGTCAGGGAACCGGGGCGTCGCGGCGGATCCAGCGGGCGGGGTCGACGGGGCGGCCGTCCTCGCGGACCTCGAGGTAGAGGTACGGACCCTTCAGGGAGCCGGTGTCCCCCACCCTCCCGATCTCGTCCCCCTGCCCCACCCGCGTTCCCCGCGGCGCCAGGATCATCGAGAGGTGGGCGTAGACCGAGTGCACCCCGTGCCCGTGGTCGAGGACGAGGACGAGCCCGTAGCCCCGCAGCCAGTCCGCGTAGACCACGGTTCCGTCGAAGATCGCCCGCACCGGTTCCCCGAACGGCGCGTCCACGTCCCAGCCCGGGTGGGGGATCCGCGTCCCGAAGCGGGGATCCCGCCGGTCGCCGAACAGCACCGTCACCCG
>JAMOQA010000136.1 GCA_027064265.1 Acidobacteriota bacterium | reverse complement strand
CCGACTACGTCTTCGACGGCCGGAAGGAAGGGGAGTACGCGGAGGACGATCCCCCCGCCCCCCTCGGCGTCTACGGCCGGACGAAGCTGCTCGGCGAGATGGGGGTGCTCGAGGAACTGGTCGATGCCGTCGTGCTCCGCGTCTCGTTCGTCCACGGCCCCGGCCGGCCCACGTTCCTCGACCGGCTGGCCCGGGAGCTCCGGGCGGGGCGGATCGTCCGGGCCGTCGACGGCTGGCGGACCCGCCCGACGTTCAACACGGAGATCGCCCGCGCGATCGAGCGCCTGCTCGACTCCGAGGTGACCGGCGTCCTCCACTTCGCCAACCGGCCGGCGGCGACGCGGCTCGAGTTCGCCCGCGAGGTCGCCCGCCTGGTCGGGGCGGACCCGGCGCTGGTCGTCCCGGTCGACCCGGACACGCTCGGCCTCGCGGCGCCGAGGCCCATGAGCTCGGTGCTCTCGACGGGCCTGTGGGAGCGGACCTTCGGCGAGGCGCCCGCCGACTGGCGGTTCCTCGCCCGCGACTACCTGGGAGGTGCCCGGTGAAGGTTCTCCTGACCGGCGCGACCGGGTTCCTCGGGGAGCGGGTCGCCGCCGCCCTCGGGGCTGCGGGCCACGAGGTCGTCGCCCTCGCCCGGGACCCGGACCGGGCTCCCGGGGGGACCGTCCCGCTGCGGGGCGACCTGCTCGACGAGGAGAGCCTCGCCCGGGCCGTCCGCGGCGTCGACGCGGTGGTCCACCTGGCGGCGCTGGTCAAGCGGTGGGTGCGGGACCGGTCCCTCTTCGACCGGGTCAACGTGGAGGCGCCCCGGCGGCTGCTCGACCTCGCCCTCGCCGCCGGCGTTCCTCGATTCCTCTACTGCTCCTCGTTCATGGCCCTCGGCCCGACCGACGGGTTCGTCGGCGACGAGGACACGGAACACCCGGGAGACCCGCGGAACGACTACGAGCGAACCAAGCTGGCCTCCGACCGCCGCATGCGGGAGCGGCAGCGGCGCGGGGACCCGGTGGTGATCCTCTACCCCGGGGTCGTCTACGGCCCCGGCCGGATGACCGACGGGAACATCCTCGCGGGGGCGGCCCGGGACCTGCTCACGGGGAAGCTGCCCGGGACGATCGGGCCCGGTGACCGGCGCCAGTGCCTCGCCTTCGTCGAGGACGTGGCGCGGGGGTTCGTCCTCGCCCTCGAGAAGGCCGCGCCCGGGTCCCGCTACGTCCTTGGCGGAGAGAACCTCACCGTCCGGGAGGCGCTCGCGATCATGGCCGAGGCGGGAGGTGTCCCGGCGCCCCGGCGAGCGATCCCCTACGGGGTCGCGAAGGCGATTGGCAGGTTGCTCCGGTGGCAGGCGGCCCTCACCGGCATCGAGCCGATGCTGACCGACGAGGAGGTCGAGGTCTACCGGCACGAGTGGGCATACTCTTCCGCCCGGGCGGAGCGGGACCTCGGGTACGCGATCACCCCGGCCCGGGAAGGGCTCTCCCGGATGGTCCGATGGCTCGTGGAGGAGGGAATCGCGCGCCCCCGGGGGCGGGGGAGGGGCTGACATGGCTGGCACCGGACGGGAGCTCGCCCGAAAGGGGCTCCACGTGGCGATGGGCGGCTTCGCCTTCGCCCTCGCGTACCTCACCTGGTGGCAGGCGGCGATCCTCGCGGCCGTCGCGCTCCTGCACAACCTGTTCCTCCTGCCGCGCTACGGGAGCCGGGCGGTCTTCAGGGACGGGGCCCTGGCGCGGGGGATCGACTGGGGGATCGTCTTCTACCCGGCGACGGTCCTCGCGCTGATCCTCCTCTTCCGGGAGCGGCTGGAAATCGCCGCCGCGGCCTGGGCGTGGCTCGCCTTTGGCGACGGGATCGCGACGGTCGCCGGCATCCTCCTCGGCCGGTCGACCGGGCCCCTTCCCTGGAACCGGGAGAAGTCCTGGGCGGGGTTCTTCGGGTTCCTGGTCGCCGGGCTTCCCGCGGGGGCCGTCCTCTGGTGCTGGACCAGGGGCGAGGCGTTTCCCCCGGCGGCTCTCGGGCCCCTCCTCGTCGTCGGCTTCGCGGTTGCCGTCCTCGAGAGCCTGCCCCTGGGGATCGACGACAACCTGGTCGTCGGGCTCGCGGGTGGCGGGCTCCTGGCGACGGTCCTCGCCGTCGATCCCGGGAGGCTCCTGCCGCCGGCGACGACCCTCGGGGTCGCCGTGGGCGTGAACCTGGCGGTCGGGCTGCTCGCGTACGCCGCCCGGTCGGTGGACGGCGCCGGCCTGTTCCACGGCGCGCTCCTCGGGACGGTCCTCTGGTGCTGGGGAGGGCCGGGGGCGTTCTTCCTGCTGCTGCTCTTCTTCGTTCTCGGGACGGGGGCGACGAAGCTCGGGTGGCGGACGAAGGAGCGGGAGGGAACCGCCCAGGAGAAGGGGGGGCGGCGGGGGGCGAAGCACGCCTGGGCCAACGCGGGCGCGCCGGCGCTCTTCGCGCTCCTGGCCGCCGGGACGGGCGACCCGGCCCCGTGGGTCCTGGCGCTTGCCGCCGCCCTGGCCACCGCCACCGCCGACACCCTCGGCTCGGAGATCGGGCAGGCGTTCGGCCGGCGGACGTTCCTCGTCACGACCTTCCGCCCCGTTCCCCGGGGAACGGACGGCGCGGTCAGCCTCGAGGGGACCCTGGCCGGGGTCGCCGGGTCCGCCGTCCTCGGCCTCGCCGCCCTCGGTCTCGACCGGGCGGGCTGGCTCGCCGGCGGACCGGGGCTCCTCCACTGGACGGACACCGCCATCGTCGTGGCCGCGGCCTTCGTCGGGACCACCCTCGAGAGCATCCTCGGGGCGACCCTCGAGCGGGCGCGGGCGATCGACAACGAGGCGCAGAACTTCCTGAACACCCTGGTCGGGGGACTGGTCGCGGTCCTCCTGCGCCGGGGCATCGGCTGAGCGGGGAGACGATGGGAGCCTTCGGGGAGACGATCCGCCGGTACGTGGCCTTCACGCGGCCGTTCACCCTCCTGCCCCCGACCCTCGGGGTGATCTCGGGGGCGATCTGCGCCTGGGGATCCTACTGGAACCCGGATCCGACCCGGACCCTCACGCCCGGCGTCGTCCTGACGGTGATCCTCGGTTCCGCCTGCGCCGCCCTCCTCAACGCGGCGAGCAACGTGATCAACCAGGTCTACGACCTGCCGATCGACCGGGTGAACAAGCCGAACCGGATGCTTCCCTCGGGACGGATCTCCCTCCGGGCGGCCTGGCGGTACACGTGGTTCCTCTACGCCCTCGCGGTGCTCCCCACCTGGTTCGTCGTCATCCACCCGGCGCAGGGATTCCGCGACCGTCTCCTGGTGCCGGCCGCCGTGGCCGCCACGCTTCACGGCCCCGTCGACTGGGCCCTCGCGCTCCTCGAGTGGCACGCCTGTTTCTTCATCTACCTCGCCGGGATGTTGTTCACGTTCGTCTACTCGGCCCCGGCCCTCGGCCGGACCAAGCGCCACGCGATCGGCGCCAACGTGACGATCGCGATCCCCCGGGGCATGCTGCTGAAGGTCGCGGGGTGGAGCATGGTGGGGCCCGTGCTTGCGGCCGAGCCCTGGTACATCGGGGCGATCTTCGCTCTCTTCCTCCTCGGGGCCG